>JAJRXE010000415.1 GCA_024276455.1 Calditrichota bacterium | reverse complement strand
TTTCTGGCGCTCCACCACCCGGCGCTCGCCCACCAGATCGAAAGATTTTCCGACCGTTAACCGGACCTCTTCGTTGCGGGGAGTGTGTTCAATGCGGTCTTCCCCGATAAACTCCAAACTTTGTTTGTCTTTCTGAAAAATGCGAAACACCCCGGCTGGCAGGGGACGTCCCAATCCCGCCTCTCTGGAATTCTTGAAAAACACCTGCACTTCCACCCGCTTGGCGTCCCGGCTGGCGTCGTACACCAGCTCTTTCTGGCAGGCAATGCGGGCGTCGGGGAAAAGAGTAATTTGTTTGATCTGGTTGTTCTTCAAGGTGGTCGGCCGCTCCAGATCGTAAATATGATATTCGAAAAAGGCCCGTTCTTCGAAGGCGCTCTCGGCCGCGTAAGTCCGGGCTTCGGCCTTCGCCATAGGGTAAATGCGCTGCCGCTTTTCCGCCCGGTGAATCTCCCCGGCCACCAATTTCAAATGGGCATTTCGGTAGGTGGCTCCACTGTGATTCTTCACAGACACCCAGGCGGAAAGGTCAATCCGGTCCTGCTTCTCGTTTAACACGCCCACGTATTCGGCATGCCATTCCATTCCCCGGGTCAGGTAACTGACTTCCAGCTTCTGCTCCCCTTTTTTCAGCCCTGCCACCTGCCACACCAGCGTCGGGCGGGTAATCAGTCCTTCCGGAAGGTCTTTAACCTCAATCCGCATTTTGTCGTTCCAGGGAAGAATTTTAATTCCCCCGTCCGTTTTTAACACCAGCGATCCGGAGGGACGATTCAGCAGCGTGCCGGCAATCATTTCCCCGTCTTCCGTAACAATTTGCACCCGATGGTCCACATATTTGGAGAGAATTTTCTCCGCACTGACCAGATCGTACTCGTAATTTTGCTCCAGCACCTGAAAGCGGTCACCCGAAAGCGGCCGCAGATGCACCGAAGTGGGAAGGATGCTGGCGGCCACGTCGGTAAACCGAATGGGTTTATCGGGATCCAGAATCTGAATTGTTCGGATCTGCTTGACCAGGGCCAGATCCTGGTTGTACACCGTCACGTAATTCTCTTCTGCTGGCAAATGGGCGACCATCCACAGCAGACTGATGAAGCTCAAAACGAAGAGCTGTTTCATAGAACACTCCTCTAACCCAGCTGCGCCAGGTTGTTTTTTAATTTGGTTAATTTGTCGCGAAAACTCTGCAGTTTCTTCCGTTCCTGCTGCACCACCCGTTCCGGTGCCCGGGTCAGGAACTGTTCGTTGGACAACTTCTTCTCCAGTCCGGCAATCTGACCTTCCAGACGGCCGATTTCCTTCTCCAGCCGCTTTTTCTCGGCCGAAATGTCAATAAGCCCGGCCAGGGGAACGAACAACTCCACGCCGTCCACCACTGCCACGGCGGCGGCCGCCACTTTTTCCTCTGCCGGAATTTTTTCAATCCGTTCCACCCGCGCTAACTGGCGCAGGTAAGCGGCGTAACGGTTCAGCAGAGCGTCCTTCTCCGCTTCATCGGTCTTGAATTTCAGCGTAGCCCATTTGGCGGGAGGTACATTCAACTCCGAACGGATGTTGCGCACCGCCCCGATTGTTTCCTGCAAAAAGCGCATCCGGGCTTCCGCTTCCTGGTCAATCAACTCTTCTACCACTTCCGGCCAGGGCGAGACGACAATGCTCTCTTCGTCCCCAGATTTCAAGCGGTGCCAGATTTCCTCTGTAATAAAAGGAATGTAAGGGTGCAGCAAACTCATGCTGGTTTTCATCACATGGGTGGCAATGCTGAGGGCTGTGGCGCGCTCCTCCGGAGCGGCATCGGCGCTCAGACGGGGTTTAATGAGCTCCAGGTACCAATCGCAGAACTCGTGCCAGAAGAAGCGGTACACCGCATTAAGGGAATCATTAATACGGAAATTGTCCAGGTTGCCGCCCACCCCGGCAATGGCTCTTTGCAACCGGCTTAAAATCCAGCGGTCCATCAACTGGTAATGGGCCTGGTAGTCGCGGTAATTGTCGCGGGGCTCGTCCATGTTCAAGGCCAGGAAACGAAAGGCATTCCAGATTTTGTTGGAAAAGTTGCGTCCCATTTCAAAATGAGATTCCGCCAGATTGATGTCCTGCCCTTCGGAACTCAACATGATGAGGGTAAACCGCATGGCATCGGCGCTGTATTTTTCGATCACCTCCACCGGATCGATTCCGTTCCCCAGCGATTTGCTCATCTTGCGTCCCAAATGGTCGCGCACAATGCCGTTCAGGTACACATCTTTAAACGGAATATCTTTCATGAATTCCATACCGGCCATGACCATGCGCGCCACCCAGAAAAAGATGATGTCCGGCCCGGTAACCAGGGTGTCGGTGGGGTAAAAGTAGCGCAACTCCGGGGTGTCGTCCGGCCAACCCAGGGTAGAGAACGGCCACAGCCAGGAACTGAACCAGGTATCCAGCACATCCTCGTCCTGCTTCAGGCGGGTGCTGCCGCACTTCTCGCAATGGGGCGGCATTTCTTGCGCCGCCATCATGTGACCGCAGTCTTGGCAATAATACACCGGGATGCGGTGTCCCCACCACAGTTGCCGGCTGATGCACCAGTCGCGAATATTTTCCAGCCAGTTGATATACGTTTTCAGCCAGCGTTCGGCGGGATGAAATTTAATGCGCCCGTCCTTCACCACTTCAATCGCCGGACGGGCCAGGTCTTTCATTCTCACAAACCACTGCTGCGAGAGCAACGGTTCAATTACCGTACCGCAACGATGGCAGTGTCCCACGCTGTGGGTGTGATCTTCGATCTTTACTAACAATCCCTGTGCTTCCAGATCGGCCACCACTTTTTTGCGGGCTTCAAAGCGATCCAGCCCCTGGTAAACTCCGGCATTCTCGTTCAGGCTACCGTCGTTGTTCAGAATGTTTATCTGGGGTAGTTTGTGACGTTCTCCGATTTCGAAGTCATTGGGATCGTGCGAAGGGGTCACTTTAACGGCGCCGGTTCCGAACTCCGGATCCACCACGCGATCGGCAATCACCGGAATTTCCCGCTTCATCAGCGGTAAAATCACGGTTTTGCCAATCAGGTGGCGGTAGCGTTCGTCCTCCGGATGCACCGCCACGGCGGTGTCGCCCAGCATGGTCTCCGGACGGGTAGTAGCAACCACCAGGTATTCAGCGCTGTCTTTCACCGGGTACTTGATGTACCACAGTTTTCCGGCCAGCTCCTTATGTTCCACTTCTTCGTCGGACAAGGCGGTGCCGCAACGCGGACACCAGTTAATGATGTATTTGCCGCGGTAAATCCAGCCCTTATTGTACAAGCGGATGAAAACCTCCCGCACCGCCCGGGAGAGCCCTTCGTCCATGGTGAAACGCTCGCGGCGCCAGTCGCAGGAACATCCCATTTTCTTCAACTGAAAAATAATCCGGCTGCCGTACTGCTCCTTCCACTCCCACACTCGCTTCACAAAGGCTTCCCGCCCCAGATCAAAACGGGTCTTTCCTTCTTTGCGCAATTCTTTTTCCACCACATTCTGGGTGGCAATTCCGGCGTGATCGGTTCCCGGCAACCAGAGCGCCTCGTAGCCCTGTTTGCGTTTGTAACGGATGAAAATGTCTTGAATGGTATTGTTGTAGGCGTGTCCCATGTGCAAGGCGGCCGTCACATTGGGCGGAGGAATAACAATGGTGTAAGGGGTTTTCTCCGGATTCACCTCGGCATTAAAATAACCCTTCTGCACCCAGTAGTCGTACCAGCGATCCTCCACATTCTTGGGATTGTAAACCTTGGGAATTTCCGTGTTCGATTTGGATTGTTTTTCTAACTCTGCCATGATCTGTCCTTGTTAGTTTGTTCAGCCGGAAATTTTTGCCTGTTTTAGGTTCTCTTTTGAACCACGAAATATAATACCGACAAAAAAAATTTGCAATCTATTCGCAGAAAAGGGGAATTAAAAAACTTGTTCCTTAGACCAAACCGCTAATCGGAATACCGGGCGGTTCGAAAGAAGAAGGGAGCCCCGTCGGGCAGCGAACGATTCGAAGAAAAAACTAAATTCGGGAAGAAGTGGTTCCGTTTGGCAGGAAATTTAAAACAACTAACTCATCGAACAGAATATCGATTTCAAAACAGGTTACAGAGTGGCAATTGTAGCCATTACTGCGTGATCATCCCCGTTTTACGGCATTGGACGATTCGAATGCATCGAAAAATGGGCTGCTTTTCAATTCCCGGATTTTATTTCCATATCTTGGTGTACAGCGCCACCTGCCAACCGTGGTAACTCTGGCCGTTATCCACCGCTTTACGTTTAAAATATTCGAAATACAGCTCCAGATGGTAGCGAGCTCGTTTCTCCAGAAGTCCCAGCGTAAAACGTCCCAGGTTGTAATCCGGTAAATAACGCGGCGAATATTTCTCCCGGGTGCGATTCCCGAGTTCCACCCCTAACAAAATGCTGTGAATGGGATCCAGCGCGAGGTCCAAACCGGTATTCAAAGTCAACCCTTGCAGAGTCAATTCCCGGAACACCTGACTCTGGTAATCGTTGTAGTGATCGCTGGTGTGAGCGTACCCTCCCTGCAGGGCCACCATAAGCGGCTTGAGCATCCGAAATCGGAATGCAATGCCCGCCTCTCCCTGCAGGGTGGTTACCGTGCGATCGGTAATCAGAATGGCCAGGGTTGGATGCTGGCTAAAACTGGACAGATAGCGTCCGCCCAGCCGCACCCCAAACACCCGCCGATTTTCGGCAGATTGCCAGCGCATCTGGTACCAGCCATCGAAAACGCTGGCATACCAGTCCGAATCGGGAATCCGGTAGGCCGTCTCGTCGAAGGTGGATTGGTAAAAATACTTGTAATCGAATCGCGCCACCTGATTAAAGGTGCCGGAAACGTTCCGATGATGCAAAGCCAGATTAAAAATGTAACGGTCTAAACTGACGTAGCGGTCGAACGTTCCGGTTTGTAACCGATAGACATTCTCGCTGCGGTAGCGTAAAACGAAGGGGTCGCGTCCATCGATGGTACTGCGTTTAATCTCGGTTTGATCCTGCAGAATGCGGTAGTCGAAATAGCCGCCCAGTACCAGATTGTCTTTTAACTGCACACTGCTACCGATTTTGGCGGCAAAATCCCGGTGAATAATCCGCGGACGGGTGAAGCGATCTTTAATTCCCTGCCCAATCTCATAAAACACCTCCAAACCAACCCCCAGCCATTTCACTAACTGATATTGATACTGCACATTCACCTGTGGTCCGTCGTAGGAGAAGTTTCCAATCGTCGTGTCCGCCATAACCAGGGGATCGTCCGCATAAGGGTGCAGTTCAATGGCATAGGGAATGGAATAACGCTTTAAGATGGAATAATTGACTTTTCCCCAGAAAGCTTCTTTTTCGCTGAGGATTTTCACCCCTTCGGCCCGAAAATTCAGATCCAATTTGCTCTCCGGATCGTAATAACGTTTGAAATCGCCTTTGTCGAAAGACTCTGAGGCGCTCAAAACAATCCAATCCCGTTTTTCAGATTGAATCAGAAACGCAGGATTACGGGAAAATGTGTAAAGATCCAGGCGGTTTTCCCAGTGGGTTAAAACCAGGTCGGCATTACCGAGGGCGCGGGTCTGGAAATCCTGAGCAAATGCCTGGCAAAGAAAGATTATTCCTGCAAACCAGATAAAAAGGTACCATCTATTTTGCTTGCTCATTCGCTGAACTCCCCGAAAGTGTCCTATTCTTCTTTATATCCTGGTGTGGGATGATCCAGAATATGGAAATCCACCGTACTATTATTCGTGTCCATATACGGATTAATTCTTTCCACCGATTTGCCGCTGTAACGCGTGACTCGCACGCCGGTGTAGCCAGCGTCAATTCGGTAAGTCAAATCTTTCGGGCGGGTGGTCCCCGATTTGTATTCCACCCCGTCAATAATGGTCTCGATCGGCAGATTAATGTAATCAGAGGTTCCGTACTCAGTTGCCAGGGTAACCAGCTCCCAGCTGGTTCCGTCTCCTAACACCACCCCATCGCTCACCACACTAATTAAAAAATCTGCCCGCTTGCTGGGGATTAAATTGGTTAAATTAGGCACATCCGGATTGTCGTAATCGCCACTGTACTGGTTGTAAAATTCAAAATCCGCATTTTCCAGATTAATTGCATTGGAAAGGGTTTTCGAATGGTCGTAGGCGTCGCTGGCAATCACAATGTACTGCCCGGGGTAAATCGGCCAATTTTTCTCTCCGGGATTCCCCGGAAACTTGTAGGCAAACACATTTTGAACGTAGGAAAGGGTGTCTTTAATGGGACGTATTTCTTTGGAGGAACGAATTCGACCCAGAATCATCCCATCTAAATAAATCACCGAATCCGTGCGGTTGAACAGCTCGATGTACTGATCGAAAAAGAAGAAAATATTGTTCTTGGGACCACAGTAATAAATTTCGTTAATCACCAGCGGGGCCGGTGACACGGCTGTTAGCAACAGGGTGTCCACCTCCTCGTGGAAATCATAGAACTCCATCACCTGGCCAGCGACCAACATAAGCCCCGGACCAATGGCGTAGGTTACATTTACTTCATAAGTCGAGGCCAGAATGTTGTCAATGTTCACCCTGCCGGAGTCGTCGGTGTAATAAACGTATTTTTTCACATAATCCTTGGAATTCAGGATTATTTTGGCATTGGCCACCGGGGTTAGTTTGGTCGTGTCGGTGGGATCGTACAAGCCGGTTGTGTCGTACACCACAAACGTCCGCTTCACCTTGGCATCGGTTACCACCGGCTTTTCCGGGGTGCAAAAAATCCCTATTCCCAAAAAAACAAGCACCACAAACAGCCAGACTAATTTTTTCATGATTAGGTCCCCCTAAAAAAACCGTCTTTTAACTAAATTGAAGAACGGTTCCACCATCATACTGAACTCGATGCCGTAAAATATTTCCGGATTCAGCGGTTCGTAGGAGCCATATTTATTGTAATAAAAATTCCGGTCGTTGAAAATATTATTTACAAATAGCGAAACCTCCATTCCCTCGTAAATGTCTTTACTGACCGTCATGTTAAAATAGTAGGTTCCGGGAATGGTGTAAACCTCCCGGGAGGTTTCATCAATGCTTTTCACCAGCCCCCACTCCCGGGCTTTTTCCGGTGTCAAGGTGTAATAGTGGCCGTTTTCATAATAGCCAGTGGCTTCCAGAGCGTTTAATCCGGTATCGTTGTACAGCCGTTTTTCCCAGATTTTCTGGTACATGGTGAAGGTCAACCAGATTCCCAGTTTTTTGTTAATGTAACTCAAATTGTAATTGAGAATAATCTTTTTCCGCCAGCTGCTGGTGGGAGGATAAATCGGGAAAAGATCGTGGTAAATGGAATCGCCGGTGGCGGTAATTTCCCAGAATTGGCGGGGAGACGACACCGAGAGAGAGGGATCCCGTCCATAACGGCTAAACATGTAAGCGCCGTTTACCCGAAACATCATATTCAGGGAACGGATCCGGTGAGTCTGCAAACGGACTTCCACCCCTTCCCGCTCGGTCCAACCCAACCCCTCTTTCCGAGAATAGCCGGCCAGCAATCGATTCTCCTCTCTTACCACAATCTTATCGTCGGTATTGGGCCAGCTGGGATAAAAATACTCCTTCAAATGGTAGGGAAGGTTCACCGTCCCCGGAGAATTCCGGGTTTTCTGGCGGTAACCGGTAAAAGAGAATCCCACATCTTTGTACTTAAAGTCGAGACCAATTTCATATTTGCGCTGGGTGTACCCTTTCAAATATTCGTTGTACATGTCATAACGATAAGTCGTCATCAGAGGAATCGTATCGTTCCCGGATACTCCGTACTCCAAAACATCCAGGAACACCGGGTAGGGATAAATCGATAAGAGAGCCGGCGCTTTGGAGGAAATTCCATAGGAAGCCCGCAACTGGAAATTAGGATGGAATTTAATCTTTAACCCCATCCGCGGGTTCCAGAAAGTACCATTTTTGCTTTTAATTAAAGACGAGCCGCCCAATACGGTGGGGTTGTACATTTCTCCCCGCAGTCCCAGCGTCAGGGTAATAGGCCACTGAATTTTGGTGGTAATGCGGTCTTCGAAATAGATGCTTAATTGATTAAACCCCGGAATTTCGTCGAAAGAGCGAGGCCGTTTGCCGGTTTGACCGTAAGGCGGGTAAAGGGGATTGAATTGTTTTCCCTCTCCTTTGTTGCCTTCGGTGCGGAATTCTCCGCCCAGCAAGAAATTGTGCACCGTCCGGTTTCCCAGCATCAAACGATGACGGTAGTTTAGTTTAACACCGGCACTGTACTCCTTTCCGGTCGTCGTTACCGCCCAGGTGTAGCGGTCGGCAATCAGAAAAGCCGGCTGGGTACCGGTAGTCATCCGGTCGGTCACATAGGTGGGATCCAAAATCTCCAGTTTGCGAACGTAACTCTGGCGGCGGGTGTAATTCAGGTAAGAGCGCAAATAAAGCGAGCTTGCGTGCGAAAATTTGTATTCCGCCGTCTGCCCCAACACCCAGAAATAATCGTGGTTGTAGGCGGTGGTGGCTTTGGGATCGTCCTTCACGGAATAATCTTCGAACATGCGAGTAAAGCGAACCGTTTCGGTCAGATTTAACTTTTTGTTCATCAGCAGGTGGTTGAATCGTCCCTGCAAACTCAAGCGGTTGACCTCGTCGCCCTGCACTCGCAAATCGCGCAGGCTGTAGGCGTCATTCACATTGAAATTGAAGGTGGTGTGGCTGGCCAATCGAAATCCGCCGCTGAAATTGAATTCCCGGGTGTCGGGATTATTTTTTAGTTTCAAGCGAAACGGTTCCACCCCGGTGCGGGTTTTCACTTTCACGATACCGCTGGTCACATCGCCGTACTCCACCGAGGGAACCCCGGCAATCACCTCCACTTCTTGAATATTGTCCGCCGGAATAATTCGCAAATCCACGCCCTGTCCGGCAAGGGTTCGCACGTTCGAACCGTACCCCACCCCGGTTCCGGTGTTCAGGTTGGCATTGTTGGAAATCGGAATGTCGTCCACCTCAATCCGGGTTCCCAGCAGATCCGGGTAATCCGCCCCGGTTTCTTCCACACCGCGCAATCCTAACTGGGTGGGACGCTGCAAACCCGGTCGATTCTTGCGATCCACTCCGGGGATTAAATCCAGAATATCTCCCAGGTTGGTCGCCTGCATGTGCTCAATTTCACCGGAGCTGATTTTGTGAACGGTCTCATGCGTTTCCGGAAGCAAGTCCCGCTCGGCCGTCACCGTAATACCGCCAATGGAAAAATAGAGGTATTTTTCCGGATCGCCCTTTAACATTTTTAATTCCACAAAGGTTTTTTTCCCGGAAAACACCTCCACCGGATCGCTGATGGTGGAGTAATGGCCGGACTTAATGGTCACAATGGTGTATTTGCCCGGTTTTAAGTCCGGAATTACAAAAATACCGTCCTTGCCGGTGCGAGCGCTGATTACCGTGCCTTCCAGTTTAATCAGACAGCCCGCAATCGGCTCGCCGGTTTCGAAACTGACCACTTTGCCGGAAAGTACTCCACCCTTTTCCTGAGACCAAACACTGGATACCAAAAAAACGTACAACAACGTTAATAAAGAAATCCGAATGCATCGCATGGTTTTAACGCCCTCGTTTTCGGGGATGCCACTTGGGATTTATATGGTTGATGCACATATTATAAGCCACGGTCGCCGCCAAACGGCTGATGCGAAGCAATTTATGGTAGTTGAGTTTATTTGCATCGTCCCGGGGAGTGTGGTAATCGGGATGATCGCCGGCAAAATAAAACAGGGCAGGAATTCCGTGAGCGATAAAGGGCCATTGATCGCTGCGACTGGTCAGGAAAAACTGTCCGCGGTAATTGAGATCGAAACCAAACCACTGGTTACATTGTTCATTGAGTTTTTGCAAATCCTCACTGTAGCGAATGCCAAAAATGTGAAGCACATTTTCTTTGCCTTCTTCTCCCCGACCAATCATGTCCAGGTTGAGGCACGCCACAATGTTCTGCTGAGGGAAAGGTAAATGCTCAGTAAAATAACGTGATCCAAGCAAATTTAATTCCTCGCCACCAAAGGCCGCAAAAATAATGCTGCGGTTATTGTTGTGGAAATAACGACTAAATGCCCGGGCAATGGCCAGCATGCCGGCAGTTCCCGATGCATTGTCGTCCGCCCCATTGTAAATCTCGCCATCCTTTACCCCCAGATGGTCGTAATGGGCGGTAATGATAATGTATTCATTTTTTAGTAGAGAATCAACACCTGGTTTGTAGGCAATGACATTGTACCCCTGGTGAATCTCGTTCCGGAAACGAAGCTGAAGATTCGCCTGAACCCCGGGGAATTCGAAATGAACACTTTTCCGTTTTTTTTCGATGAGACGGCGCAATTGGTCCGGGGTGTATTCGGTTTGCCGAAAGAGATGTTTGGCAAACTGCCGGGAAATAAAAATAATCGGAATGCGGGTATTTACCTGCTCTTTAATAAAATAGCGCGGTTTGGTGAACGAGCGTTTCCACTTCTCAATTCGTTCTTCGAAATTGCTTTCGGTCACCACAACAAGCAGTGCTTTGGCTCCGGCAGCCTGAGCCCATTCAGATTTTCGGAGGGGATTTTTGGCCTTTCCTTTAGCACGTCCAAAAATGAGTTTCCCATCCGAATTGTAAATTTCCGGATAGCCATCCAACACCAGGGCAATCTTGCCTTTCAGATTTACCCCTTTAAAATCGTCCCATTTCGCCCAGGGTGCGGTAATACCAAAACCGGCGAAAACAATCGGAGCCTGCAGCGACTGGGAATAATTTCGTTCGAACTGCACAATAAAATCTCCCAGGTAATCGCCCAGCACACTCCAGCGCGTGTCTCCCCGACGAAACTGGAACTCCAGAACCTGGTTGTCCGCCAACTGGCTTTTCACATAGTAAAAAGGTTGTTGAAAAGATTTACCGATCAAGGGCAACAAAGCGTCCCCTTTGAAACGGGTGGCAATATATTCGCGGGCAATCTCGGCGCCTCGCTGCCCGGTAGCCCGGCCCTCCAATACGTCCGAAGCCAAAAAATAAACATGCTTCTGGGCCTCCAGCGTGTCAATAGCAACTGCAATGGAATCCGGCAACGGCTGCAC
>JAJRXE010000414.1 GCA_024276455.1 Calditrichota bacterium | reverse complement strand
TGCCACCGACAATGATGTCGCCGATAATACAGTTCTCTAATTCCTTACCCGTCAGGCGCAACCTCAAAATGCTGTTTTCGAAGGGCAAAACACCCACAATGGTCGCCAGGGTAATTTCCCCGGCCGGTATGGACTGGCGAATCCCACCCCGATTGGTGAGGGAGACGTCCGCCCCGGTAAAGGTGTGCAACCAGGAGTCCGTGACTAAATTGTACATTTCGTCGGAATTGCGGGGAATTTCGTTCTGCACGTAACCGATGACCTCTCCCAGGGTGTCGCGCAGCAGGGACTGCCAGCGTCCCACAATGACCGCCACTTCCGCATCCGGCGGACCGTCTTTGTTGTCGTAAGTGCCCACCTGAATGCTAATAACCGTGTCGGCGGCCGTGTCGAAGGAAATGTCCACCTTGCCGTAAGCCCGCAGGAAAGATCCGCTCTCCACCACCGCCACCCCGCTGTAAATCCCGGAATCCCGCAAATGGTCATGCCCGGCACCGATGACGGAAATCCCCAGGGTCCTGGCAACCGGTACCAGACTGACGGCCTCTTCGTAAGGGATATGTCCGACCACCACCAGTAGCTCCGCGCTATCGGCCTTAACCTCCGGCACCACCTCCTGCAAGGCAGTTCGGTAGTCCAGAAAATCGTAATCCGCCACGTACTCGGGAAAGGCGCTGGTAGGGGTCGAAGTGGTGGTCAGGCCGATTAGACCCACCTTCACACCGTTAACCTCTTCCACAACGTAAGGGGTGGCAAAGTCCGGTATCTGCCCGCTGCTTTTCTGCCGGATGTTTGCCGAGAGAAAGGGGAAATCCGCTTCCGCCAGCCGCTGCCGCAGCACCTGGACGGTGAAATCGAACTCGTGATTCCCGATGGCCGCCGCCCGGTAGTTCATGGCGTTCATTACTTCGACCATGGGTTTACCGCGGTACCAGGTGGAAATGGCCGGACCGGTCCACATATCCCCGCCACTCAGAATCAGAAATGGCCCCTCCGGGGTGTAGTTCTCTTCCTGCTTCCACTGGTACATCAGGGCAGCCGCTCCGGCGCTGGTGGCACTCTCTTCCATCCAGCCGTGTTCGTCGTTGGTGTACAGAATCACCACCTGTCGGGCAGTCTCGGCCGGAGGAATTGCCTCGGTAGGGATGCTTCGATTCTGGCAGTGTAACAGAAAAAAAGTCAGTAAGGCAGGCAGGAATAGTATTTTTATTTTAAAAATGTGTCTCATGAATTCGCCCTTCGTAAAAATTTTGAGTATTCACTCCGGAACTCAAATATTTCCCAGGAGGTAAGTTCACACAGGCAAGTAGAAAACGGCGGGAACGCCCTTAAGGGCGTTTCGCCGTAAGGGGGTTAACCCCCTTATTCACCACAGGCCGTTAACGGCCTTTCAGTCCTCCGTCATATTTCCCGTTCTTCCGGTCCGTCGTACTCCACCGCCGAAAAATCGATCCGCCGCATCGGTTGGTAGCGCGTTATTTCCTCGTAAATGTGCGCAACCAGTCCGGGAATTCGGGCAATGATGAAAAAAGCGTTCGCCAGTTCGCTGGGAATATTCAGTTCGCAGAGCACCGCCGCAATGGCACCATCGACATTAATCGGCAGGTCTTTTCCCCGCAGCTTTTTTAACGCACCACGAATCGCTTCGCTCATTTCAATATATTTTCCCGAAATACCGTATTCCCGGGCCAGATTAAACAGACGCACCGTCCGCGGATCGTTGGTGTGAATCCGGTGACCGTACCCCATGATTTTTTGATTTTGCTCAAGGTAATCTCGCACCACTCTTTCCGCCGCTTCCTGTAGGGACACCCTTTCCCGGTCCATCAAATCGACCGCTTCTTCCAGAACCTGCATGCTCTTTTCAATGGCACCGCCGTGAAATTCGTTAATCGCCAGAATTCCTGCGGCCAGGGCCGCATTCAAAGGCGCGCCGGTGGAAGCCACCGTCACCGCCGCCTGGCAGGAAGGCGGAGTCACCCCATGATCTATGCTGGAGACCAGGATGGCATCCAGAATCTTGCCCACATTGCGCGTGGGTAATTCCCCCTTAATCAGTAGGTAAATCACCTGGGGAAACGACAAATTTCCCATTAATTGATCCAAACGATAACCGCGAACCACCAACTTATTGGGCTCCACCTTGGTGATGGCCGTTTTCCAGCTCCCGCCACTCATTGTTGTCTCCCTAATGTGCTGTCTGGTTATTTCATCTTCCACAAATTTTACAAAATTCCTGACCAACAAACAACTTTTATTCCGGGCAAAGCGCCAAACGCCTCCTTTTGCTCGCAAATTTTTTCCGCGTCCCCCCTTTGCTCAAAATCCGGCTTGAAAAAACGCATCGGCAAATTGGACATCAACGGGGAAATGTTAAGAGTTCGGACGGCGCTCCAGCAACGGTTTGCCCATCCGGGAAGAGAGAAAAACTTGGTTGGTGGTAAAATGGGAGGCAATGTGCCGGTGATTTTAATGCTCGGAATCGCTGCTGGCTCGCTTTTCAAAAATTTTCACGAATTCGTTTTTGAAAAGCATCTGAACAAACACCACGGTACGCTCCACGGCGGGCTGGACTTCCTCACCAAAGCGTTCTTCCAGACGATCACAAATTTCCTGCACCGAATGGTGACCATCGCATAAATCCCACACAAAGCTGCCGAATTTGTCCAGAGACACCCGGGCGGCCGGACGTTTGGGAGCGGGTAAAAAACGACGGGTAAACCAATTTTCCTGATGCGGAACCAATAACACCCATTGACCGTTTTTCCCTTCCTCCGCATCAATCGCTCTTTTCGGGTAATAAGCTAACCAGCTGGAAATAATTTCCTCGCGACTTTTCTCCTGTTTCTTTCTCATCAATCAATCTTCATTTTTAAATAACGGTTGAGGGTTTTAATATCTACCTCCAGAATTCGCGCGACAGCGCTTTTATTGTTCAACTGGCGGTACAATTCGCGGGCGTACAGAGCAGCCACTTTTTTTAAACTGTACCGTTTTTGAACGGCGGTTTCCATGAAATTTTCGCTCACGGAAGAAGAGAGGTTTTCCAACAAATCCTGCGCGGTAATTTTACGCGGGTGAAAAAGAAGCAAGCGGGTAATCACATTTTTCATTTCCCGAATGTTACCCGGCCAGGGAAGTTTTTGAATGAGCTGGTACACTTCGGGAGAAACTTCCGGAAGCGGCAAACTCTCATCCTCACATATTCGATTTAGCAGGTGATTGAAAAAGACCGGTATGTCTTCCGGACGGCTGGACAGCGGTAAAATGTGAATGGTAAATCCGGTTAGTCGGTAATACAAATCTTCCCGAAAATTGCCTTTTTGAATCTCCTCCCGCAAATCGCGATTGGTAGAAGCCAGAATTCGCACATCCACTTTTTTTTCTACATCGCTCCCCAGGGGGAAAAAACTTTTCTCCTCAATCACCTGTAACAATTTGGCCTGCATGGGCAACGGCAACTCTCCAATCTCGTCCAGCAAAACGGTTCCACCTTCGGCAAGTTCAAACTTTCCCTGTTTGCTTGTTTCCGCTCCGGTAAAGGCGCCCCTCACATGACCAAACAGCTCGCTTTCCACCAGATGAGGCGAAAGATTGGCACAGTTAATCGCGACAAATGGTTTTTCCCGCCGGGGCGAAAGATAATGAATCCGCTTGGCAAAGTGGTTTTTTCCCACCCCGGTGGGACCGGTAATCAGCACCGGGGTGTCTGCCTGGCTTAAACTTTGAGCCTTCTGACGCAGTTGCCGGGCGAAATCGCTTACGCCAACAATCTGATAATCCGCCTCTTTCCCCCGGAATTGTTGGCGCAGGAAAACATTTTCCTGCTCCAGAACCACCATTTCGTAAGCTTTGCGAACGATAATCGGTAATTCAGACTCCAGACGCTCGTCTTTATTGAACAGGGCGTACACGCCCAGTTTCTGAACCTCCAGATGCAGGCTTCGCTCTGTAAAAGCACTCACAACAATGGTTTTACTGCCGTCTCCCATCGAGGCAATCTTACGGATTAACCGGATGCCTTCATCCGGGGTAGGCAACCCCAAATCCATGATGACGATGTCAAAACGAAATTGATGAAGCCGATCTAACGCTTCGAACGGTGTGCTACAGAAGGTCAAATGACAGGAATTTTTCAACCACAACTTGTAAAGACGGCGCCAGTTGATCTGGTCTTCAACCACCACCACCTGAGGGCGTTTATCTTTGGTCATGGAAACTCAAATTTTCATTTTTATGATAATGGGAATCTCTTTGCGCAACTTTGCCAGCCATTTTTCAAACTCTTCCTGCCGTTTCCGCTGCAACGCCCATTGCTCAATTTGTTCCCAATCCCTTTTCAGATCCAGCTTCCGACCCGTTTCCCGCTTATTCAAACGCACAATGTGGTAACCAAACTCTGTTCGGAAGGGCTCACTAATTTCACCCTCTTTCAAATTTTTAATCACATTCTCAAATTCTTTAATCTGAAATGTGCCCTCTTCGAAAGTTCCCAGATGCCCTTTGTCTTTCTTGACATTGGGATCATCAGAATAGCGTAGCGCCATTTGTTCGAAGGTGGAATCACCGTCCAGAATCTTTCGCCGAATGTCCTTCAATTTATTAATTACCCGCTGTTCGTCTTCCTTCGTCGGTTGCACCCGGATCAGGATGTGACGCACATGAATTCTTTCTCCCTGCCGATCCAGCATTTGAATGATGTGAAATCCAAATTGGGTCTGGACAATGTCAGAAATTTCTCCTTTTTTCAATCCGAAGGCAACCTCCTCGAACTCTTTAACAAAGGTTCCGCGGGAAACAAACCCCAGATCGCCGCCGTTGGTCGCCGATCCCGGATCTTCGGAATACTTGCGGGCCAATTCCGCGAAATCCGCTCCTTCTTCCAGCATCTTCTTAATTTTCAAAGCTTTTTCGTATCCCTGACGGATGCTCTCTTCGCTGGGGGTTACCTGCATTAAAATATGGCTGATGTCCACCGAAGGCTTTTTAACCGGCAAGCTGTCTTTGTAGGTTTCGTAAAAACGTTCTACCTCCTGCCGGGAAACCGTTACATCACTGAAACGCTTTTCCCGCAGCATGCTAATTCGCATCTGATTTTCGATTTCTTTACGCAAATCGCTTTTAATTTTGTATAGCGGAGCGCCGTAATATTTCTCCAGCTCTTCCTGGGAACCCGCCTGACGAATCAGATAATCGATCTGCTGCTTCAGGCTTCGATCAACCTGTTCCGGATCGGCTTTAATGGTATCCTGATCTGCCTGGATCAACAAGATCTTCTGGTCAATCAAACGTTTTAGAAATTCCTTCTGTAGCTTTTTGTACAAAGCGGGATTTTTGGTAAGGTCAATCCGGTTCTGGAACGCGTACTGTTCCACCAACATTCCCACATCCGACATTAACACCACATCATTCCCCACAATTGCTGCAATACCGTCAATCAGTTGCTGGGCTCCCAGTCCCGAGAAAAGGATTAAAATCCCTAAAATTACCGTCATTTTCTTCCCGTTTTTCATATAGCTCGCCGTTTTTTTGTGACTGCTCTTCGCTTCAATTAACTGCTTTATATTCGACAGGAACCCTAATAAGTTCCCCGAAGGCAAATTTTACTTTAAATGTTCAATGAAAATTTCCACTTTGAAATTTTTAGCCGTTTGCTGGGCGATCTCTCGTTCCAGCTGCCGACGACGAATATTCAAAAGTTGCATTTTAACCTGATCCTTCACCAGTTCCAGACTGCGGTAACTGCCAGCCGGTTGCTTATCCAACATCTGAAAATAATACACTCCGCCATCCAGAGAAATGGGACCGTAAATCCGCCCGGTTTTGCCAATTTTTACCCGGCGAAGAATCTCTTTGCGAATTCTACTCATCGGCACATAACCCAGATCGCCGTTGGGTTCGTTCAACCGGGTCAGTTTGCGATCCAGGTAATTATGCTCAATTACATCTAACAAAGATTTGCTTTCCTGAATTTCCCGGGCAATGGCCGGATCGCGGTTTTCCAGAAACAGATGCACCAGATGCACTTCATCCTCATCGCGCTTGAATTCGTCCCGATGCTGAAGGTAGTAATCCTCGATTTCCTTATCGGTAATCACAATCTGGTGGGGCAACTTGGTTTGCAAGAACTTTCGCGCCAGCATATCTTCTTTCAGATGCTCGATACTCCACTCTTCATATGGCGAAAGGCTAACCCCGGATTCCAGAGCCGCCAAATAAAGCGCCGTGGTTTGCACCCAGCGGTCGACATATTGACGGGCTACAAAATCGAACTGATCTTCCGGTAAATCCGGCGGCATCCACTTTAGAAGCTGATCGCGGGTTAAAACCTGATCCCCCACCCGGGCAATAATTTCAATTCGGGGGATTTTATCGTTGTGGCATCCCTCCCAAATACTCAGCGAGATCAACAATCCGAAAACAATGGAAAGAAACAAATAGATTTTTCTCATATTTTCCGCCTAATTCAATCTTCGTACCAGGGATTCATTAATCCAAACAACGTATTTTTTGCGCAGCTCCTCAATTAACTGCTTTTTCATTTCCCGTTCTTTTTGAGTTCGGAGTTCACCTTCGATACTGGCCCGCACGTCCTGGAAACTCTTCTGATAGGCCGGTTCGTATTTACCGGTTTTCACCACGTGGTAATACGCACCGATTCGGAACGGTTCGATGATTTTATTGGGTCCGGCCTTAAACGCCCGGCGGGTAACCTCGTTCATACGTGCCCGCCGGAAACGAAATCCCAGATATCCTTTGCGATTCTTTAAATCGCTGGTTTCGGCGTACGTTTTGGCCAATTTCTGAAAATCTTCTCCCTTTAATGCCCGACGGTAAATCTTGCGGGCTAACTCCTCACTTTTTACCGGAATATCCCAGACCTGAATTTTCTCGTT
>JAJRXE010000413.1 GCA_024276455.1 Calditrichota bacterium | reverse complement strand
GATGTCAGGGAAATCGGTAAACACGCCATCAACACTTAACCGACGGGCTTTTTCCAGGTCTTCCCGGCTGTTCACCGTGTAAGGAAACACCAGCAGACCGCGCCGGTGGGCGTCGGTAATAAAGGCCTGGTTCAGAAATTCGAAGGAAGGATGCAACGACCATGCCCCCAGTTACTCGGCAAAAGCAGCGTAATCGATGGGAATCGAGGACGTTAGCGCGCCAATGCGCAGGCCGGGATACAACTGTTTGATTTCCGCTAATTGGTGATGATCGAATGAAGAGATGAGAAAGTCATCTTCCTGCCATTGGGATGATTCGATATAGCGGGCAATCATTCCGGCGACCGGTCCGGCCACATCAGTCCCTTTTAGCTCGATATTCACCCGACATCGGCGATCCACCAGTTCCAGCACTTCCCATAAAAAAGGTATTTTCTCACCCTGACCGGCATTGAGGCCGCGTAAGCGTTCGATAGTCTGATCTTTTAGGTAACCCTGGCCATCGGTGGTGCGCTCCAAACGAAGGTCGTGAAACACCAGCAATTGATCTTCCACGATGTAAACATCGATCTCCACGTAATCCGCGCCCATCTCGACGGCCTTGGCAATGGCAGCCAGGGTATTTTCCGGCGCATAACCGGAAGCGCCCCGGTGGGCAAAACAGAGCAGTGTGCGTTTCTCAGGATAATTTTTCATACATTTTTCTTCTGCGTCCCGGCTGCCATTCACCTGCGGTAATCCATCCCCAGGGGCAAAGCGGGAAGCCGTGCAACCTTATAATTAATCGGGTTGTTTAGCGGTTGCCGATCAGCCGGTCAAATTCTTCGATCCGGATGGCCGGCAAAGTAGAGAAAGAGATCCCCAGCGCCTGGGAGATGGCGACCGAGACTTTCAGCGCTTCTTCCATGTTGGCAAAGTCAACGATCATCACCACATCATACGCGCCTAACACGGCATACATCTCCCGGATTTCTCCACCAAAATCCTGCACAATCTCCATCACCTGGCGGGTGCGTTTCTCTGAAATTTCTTTTACCGATTGGGGCGAATATTTCCCAAACATAAAAAAAGTGGCCATGACTGCTCTCCTTTTAGTTTTGACGGCAAAAAAGATAAAACAAACAATTTGAAGTCATGACAAATTCGGCCGTTCCGAACAGCTATGTGCGCAGTCAACAGGGTAATTAGCCTCCAGGTGGATTAGGAATGTGAGCCAGGGGAAAAGTACGGAGAAATCCGGGTGAGCACAAGGGGAGGAGATTAAAGATTAAAGGTAACTATTCAGCCCACTGAACACAGCAAAGAATCGAAAGAAAAAAATGGCAAAATTTTTATATTCGATTAGAAGTCGTTGCCATGATGGGAGCATTTGGATTGCATTGACTGTGTCAAGGCATGCATCGACACCCCAACGGGGCAGGCAGTCGATGCAATCCAGAATCTCTACATTCTTCATTTGCTGAATAGTAACGATTAAAGATTAAATTCACGGTTCGCTTAAATTTTTTGAGATTATCAAAATTTAATCTTCGCACCTAAGGTAATGTTTTAAAAAGAGTAATATGTATTTTTTTGGTGCATGTCAAATTGCACAATGGAAAGCCGTTAAAACGGCTATGTAATAATTTCTTTCTCATTAACACCGCCCCGGTAGCCGGGGCAGGTGTTAATGACATCTT
>JAJRXE010000412.1 GCA_024276455.1 Calditrichota bacterium | reverse complement strand
GTGAAAGGGAAAAATAATAAAAGAAAGGGGCAGGGGAAACCATTTCTTTTTATTTTACCGGCGGTGGGGATGGTTGCCTACGAATGACACGAATAAAACAAATGAATGAATTAAAGAAGTCCCCGGCACGTTGGAAGTGCCGAGGACTTGAGTTCTTAAAATTTTCTGCCGTCCCTTGCGGGACTCTTAATGGTTTGGCTGTTTGCCTGGTTCCCCGGATTGAAAATCCGGGACTAATAGCATGGCGTCCCTGCCGGGACGCGAATGGGCTAAAAAAATCCCCAGCACGTTTAGACGTGCCGGGGACTCGGGTTTCCCGTCTTTTCCGTCAGATGGCCGGATCCGGCGGCGTGTTGGGATTGTTTTTGCGCTCGTTGGAAGGATAGGGATAGAAATTGCGGCTGCGCTGGTAGGCGTCGTCGGGATTGGGTCCCGGTTGTCCCAGCCGCCGGGCGTCTTCTAGGCGCAATCCCTGACCGAACAACTCCGCCGCCCGTTGGCGGAAAATTTCCGCCCGCACTGCTTCCTCCGTGGCCGGTCCGGCGTAAGGCGCCAGATTCGCTCCGATGCCCAGTGGATCTTCCCCCGGCGTTTTGGTGCGAATGGCGTTGATCTCGTCAATGGCGGCGGAAATATTGCCCTGGTTCAAATACGCTTCCGCCTTGATCAGGTGCATTTCGCCCGGCACGTAAACCGGCACCGAAGCGGTGGCCGAAGCGTAAAACGGCGAATTCCAGTCCTCGATGGGGTAACCGTGAGGATTGGACTGGGCGTCCGCTTTGGTCATGAAAAAGCTCAGGCGCGCATCGGTGGTGTCCGCATCCGGGTACTGAACCCCGAAATAATCCCGCGGGGCGTAGTTGGGTGTTACCAGAGTATTGTTCCAGAAGGGATTCTGATTCAGGTCGTCGTAAACAAAAACGGACGCCACAGTAAGGTCTACCGCATCCGCCGCCTGAATAGCCCCGGCATAATCTCCGGCAAACAGTTTGAACCGCGCCCGGTAAGCATTAATGGTATTCTGCAAATCCAATCCCTGATTCAGAATTTTGGAAGTGAATTCCGCCGAAGGGGGCGTGGCGGTGATTTCGCTCAGGGCTTCGTCCAACAAGTCCACCGCATATTGCAGCGCCTCGGCCCGGGTCACGAATTGCGCCTTACCGGTTTTGTCGGTGGCAATAGGCAGCTTCTCCCAGCCGGTGGCCAATCCACCGATGGCCATGGCCTTCATTAATTTCGCCAGAGCAATAATCCCGCTTTTGGTACCGGGATCCATCTTGACCTTGGGGGTGTTGGCAATCAGGTCCTCGGCCATCCCGATTACTTTAAACGCATTGTTCCACCACCCGATGAGGCTTTCGTTGTCGCCGCTTAAGTCAACACCGCCCAATTCTAACTCCACCAGGTTGGCAAAGGTGTTGTTCACCGCCATTTCGCGGGCGGTAACCGCCGTGGCGAATACCTGACGGTGAAACAGATTGGTGGCATAGGCTTGCTGAATACCGACCGCCAGGGAAATGAGGCCTTCTGGAGTGTTCAGCACCGACTCCTCGCTGGCGCTGTTGGGATCGGTCACGTCCAGACTGCAGCCTCCTAACAGGAACAGCAGTAGCAGAGCCATTAGAAAGGAAACATATCGATAGGTTTGGCGGAGATTCATTGTCAATCCCTCCAATTCGTTTTTCTTTTTTCTTTTGATTAACATGGCATCCCTCCTCGCTTATAAGTCGATTGAAATTCCGAATTGCACGGTGCGGGGAATGGGTACTTCTACGAAGTCAAATCCGCGAACCACCGTGCGTTGACCACCCACGTTCACTTCCGGATCGTAGCCCTGGTAATCGTCCCAGGAGAAGAGGTTGCGTCCGATTAAGCTAAAGCGGATGCTGCTGACCCCGACAAATTTGGGATACCATGTGTAAGTGAGGGACAATTCGCGCAGTTTGACAAAAGAACCGTCTTCGATCCAGTGTTCAAAGATTCCGAAAACCCGGCGGTTGTAGCCTTCCGGCAGCTCCCCGCGGAGTTCTTTTTCGTAATCTTCAGAGGTGCCGAACACATAGAGGGAGCCCAGGCGGCGGGTGAAATTCAGAACGTCCTGTCCCCAGACCACGTCCAGTTGTGCCCGCAGGCTCCAGTTTTTGTAGATGCGAAATTCGTTAATCCAGGAACCGGTGAAATCGGGATTCGGATCGCCGATGATCCCGCGTTCCGCCGCCCGGATGGGTAAACCGTCTTCATCTAATTTGATGGAACCGTCCGGGTTGCGTTCGAATTTAGTACCGTAAAATACTGGCAGCGGATATCCGTTGGCAGCCGCCACCAGTCCCCAGCCACTGGAGAAACGCAAGATACCTTCTTCGATTCCGTTCACCTCGTTCCGGTTCCGGGCGTAAGTAATCGTGGAAGTCCAGCGAAGTTTCGGTTTGTCCACCAACACCCCGCGGAGCAACAGTTCGATACCCTTGTTTTTCAGAGTGCCCACGTTTTCCAGCTTGCTGGTGTAACCGGTGGAGGGAGCAATGGAGCGGAACAGCAACAGGTCGGTGGTGTATTGATCGTAGTAGGTGAATTCCACCCCGATGCGGTTGTTCCACAGACCGAAATCCACCCCTAACTCCAGCTCCCGTTGCCGTTCGGGACGGATATCTTCCGCTCCCAGCTGGGTGCTGGGGATTAAACCGGATTTGCTGTCGTAAGAAACCGGGACATATTTGGTGAAGCGGTCGTAGGGTCCAATGGCAGTTAAACCACCGCTCTCACCCAGGGAGGTACGCAATTTCAAGTAGGGTAAATATTTGCCCACTACTCCGTTTTTCCAGAAGCTTTCTTCCGAAATCAGATAAGACAGACTGGCCTTGGGGTAGAACTGCCAGCGTTCGTTCTCTCCGAACACCGAAGAGGCGTCGAAGCGGCCGGCAATGGTGGCGAACAGGCGGTTGCGGTAGCCGAATGTTTGTTGGGCGAAGAAACCGTAGATCACCCGTTCCGCCCGGGATTCCCCGATGGCCTGGGTGGCGCCGCCGGTCGTGATTTCCACCACCGGACTCATGTCCTTCGCCTCCGCGGCCAGCGTCTGGTAACGTTCGTACTGCATGGTTCCGCCTAACAGGGTGTTGGACTCGATGGAACGCCCGATCCGGGTGGTGTAGCGAATATTGAGATCGTTGTTTAACTGCAATACCCCGTAGGTGGCGTGGCGGCTGAAGCCGTTGGCCAGACCCGGCGCGGTGGTGCCGATGGGAATAAAGGCGGTGGCGTCCTGGGAGTAAGTGTCCAGACCCAGGGTGTAATCGAAACTCCAGCCTTTGAAAGGAGTGAGCATGAGTCTGGCGTTTCCGATAAAACGGTTCACCCGCTGGTTGAAGTCGAACCGATCAATTACTTCCAGCGGATTGGCCAGAATGGGTTTGGGATATTTCCCGGTTACCGGATCGGGTTTAATGTCCATGGTGTTGGGACCAAAAATAAATCCGGTCAAGGCTCCGTAGTTGGAAGACAGACCGCCGTTGGGAATTTCGTGGCTCCAGGAGTAGATGTAATTGCCGGATACCGAGAGGTTTGCCCAGGAATTCAGAATTTGGTCGATCCGAAGCCGGCCGGACATGCGTTTGAAGGATGAATTTTTGATGATACCCTGATTGGCGAAATAACTACCCGAAGCGTAGTAGCTGGTGGTTGGCGTACCGCCCGCGACGGAGAGGTACTGCTCGGTTCCGTAGCCGGTGTCGAAAATGTAATCCTGCCAGTCGTAGCGTTGTACCGGATTGCCGTCTTTGTCGTAGGGGTACATGTTCACCGGGAAGCGTTTCCGCAGGGTGTTGATCAGCATTTTGGAGGAGTAGGTAATACGCGGACGTCCCTGGCGCCCCCGTTTGGTGAAGATTTGTATGACGCCGTTATTGGCGCGCGAACCGTACAGCGCCGCTGCAGCGGCACCCTTCACCACCTCAATGCGTTCAATGTCCTCCGGATTGATGTCCACCAGACGGTTCTGGGCATATCCACCCAGAAGCAGCAGGACCGGTGAATCGTTATTAATAATTACCCCGTCCACAATGTAAAGCGGATCGGCGGAACCCAGAACGGTGCCGGTCCCACGCAGGCGCACCGAAACGCCTCCGGCGGGATTTCCGGAGTTCTGCTGGACCACCGCGCCGGGAATTTTACCGGCCAGGGCCTGATCCAGCGAGCGAGCCCCACTCTCTCGCACTTCCATAAAGTCCACCGTGGAAATGGCGTTCCCTAACTGCTTGCGGGCGGTGGCCACCGAAGTACCGGTCACAATCACCTCGTCGCCCTTGATGACGTCCAGTTTCAACACAAAATTCACGGTCACCGTTCCGCTGGTCTGGGTGACGGTTTGCCGGGCGGTCTGGTAACCAATGTAGAAAGCTTCCACGACGATCTCTCCTTTCGGAGCGGGCAGGGAAAGGTAGTAGATCCCATCGTCGTCGGTGATGGTGCCGTATTGGGTACCCTGTACCACAATGTTAGCCGCCGGCAAGGGCTCATTATTTTCGTCCGTCACTCGCCCTTTGATGATGAGCTCGGACTGTGCCGGAAGGGAAAAGAACAAAACCCCAACCAGGAATAGTGCCCATTTCAGGTAAGACCTCATATCTGCCTCCTTAAAATTATTGTACTGTTAAATTATTTAAAAAAGCCCGTCTGCGGTCTTTCGATGCTGGCAACACGCGCCTTCGCGGGGAAAAGTTTATTTTTCCAACCCAATTTGTCACTTTCCGGTTAAAATTTTCTACACAAAATTTGCTCAATACTTGTACTATATTATCTCGAATTTTGTCTTAATTGTGAAGATTGATTCAAAATGGTATCGATATCATGGACCCGGAGGTGTTAAAAAGACACGAGTTAGCAGCCTCTAACTTCTACTTTTAGCAGGTTTTACTTGGCAGAGGATGAGTGGGAGGCAGTGGTACGCCTGCCCGGCCCTGCTTGCGAACTCCAAAGATTTGCCGGGAAAGATTGCTGTTCGGCTACTTCCGGAAAGCGGGGGAAGGGGTGTGAAGTTCTTTTAGGGCGAGTCGGCTGGATTGCCCATTCGAATTGTGAGGAACGGGTCCGGCGGATTTTGCAATGTTTCTATTCCAGGAAAGAAACGGGATTTTAGAAGAGGAGCGGTCGAACCAACCCGTATGTTTGGCCCACGAACAAAACGAATTAAGACGAAAAAAAGAGTTTTCCGGGAGCGAACCGCTGAGCGATTTTTTCTTCTGGAACGGGTCCATTTCGTTCTCTGACTTCAGGTAGAGCAGAGGGTTGGGGCATCGTCCGGATTGCGCCGCTTTTATCTTTCGGTGG
Organism: Calditrichota bacterium; assembly: GCA_024276455.1. GTDB lineage: Bacteria > Calditrichota > Calditrichia > RBG-13-44-9 > RBG-13-44-9 > JAJRXE01. Next base: position 330 of record JAJRXE010000412.1, on the reverse strand, counting down.
CTATTCGGGGGAGAGTCTGAGTAAAAAATAATTCCCTCGGAGCTTGCTTGCCCCGGTAATTTTCCGTAAAATTGCTTTCTTTGAAACAGCCGGAGATTTGGCATGAAAGAACCCGAAGTGAACCTGGAATTAGCCTTGCAACATGGGTTGAGCAAGGAAGAGTACGAGAAAATTCTGGAGATTCTGGGGCGCACCCCTACGTTTACCGAGCTGGGCATTTTCTCGGTGATGTGGAGTGAACACTGCTCCTACAAGAATTCCATTGCAGAATTGAAGAAACTACCGCGCAGCGGCGGACGCCTGTTGGTGGCGGCCGGGGAAGAAAACGCC
>JAJRXE010000411.1 GCA_024276455.1 Calditrichota bacterium | reverse complement strand
GAAGAGGTCGCGGCGGCGGTGGTTTTCCTCTGTTTGCCGGCTGCTTCGTACATTACCGGTCAAACGCTGGCCGTGGACGGGGGATTTACCGTCAACGGTTTCTAAAGTTTTTTTGAATCTTCCCCGCTGGTTTTTCGTTAAACCAGGCACTGGTTGAAACGGAAGCGAATAAACGCAGGAGTAAGGAAATGCTAAATTACCGCCTTGTCTTTTTACTATTGCCATTGTTGTGGCTGATGAGCGGTTGTAGTCTGCAAAAAATTGCTTTGAAATCGACCACCGGATTGCTCTATTACAGCATCGATGCCATTTACCAGGAACAGGATTTGAAAATTGCCGAACAGGCGATTGCCTCGGACCTCAAATTGCTGGAAGGATTGTACCAGGCAGACAAAAAGAACAAGGACATTTTGCTTCTGTTAACCCAGGGATATGCCAGTTACAGCCTGGGATTTGTGGAAGACCAAAGTGAGGAAAGGGCCAAATTATTTTATTTGCGGGCGCGGGATTACGGATTGGAGCTGTTAAAAACCACCCGGGCGTTTCGCGACAGCATTCCCACTAAAGAAGCGGAGTTTATTCAGAGGTTGGCGTTGACGAAAAAGAAAGATGTGCCGGTGTTGTTCTGGACGGCTTTTGCCTGGGGCGGATGGATTAATTTAAGTAAGGACAATCCCCAGGCGGTGTTCGACCTGCGGAAGGTGAAAGCCATGATGAATCGGGTGCTGGAACTGGACGAAGGATTCTTTTTCGGCAGTGTGCATCTCTTTCTGGGTAGCGTTTACGGTGCCCTGCCGAAAATGTTGGGAGGCGATCCGGAAAAAGCCCGGGAACATTTCGAACGCACCATGGCACTGACAGATGGCAAATTTTTGCTGGCTTACGTTTATGCCGCCCGCTATTACGCCCGGACGACTCTCAATGAAGAACTTTTCGATCAGTATTTAAAGAAAGTGCTGCAGGCACCTGCCGATATTCTGCCGGGATATCAGCTCATGACCTCCGTTGCCAAAGCAAAAGCCCGGCGGTTACTGGCAATGAAAGAGGAGCTTTTTTAAAATAATTCGTGCTTTCGAGGATTCGTTTTTTAAATTAGAAACTTAACGTGTTGTTCTTTAAGAGAATCAGTAAAGTGTTGGTTGGGAATTCAAGAAAGGAGTTTGCGGTGAAGAAAATATTTCTGCTGGTTGTACTGCTGGCCGTTTTTGTGAATCCTGGCTTTTCCCAGAAAAAATACACCATCAAATTTGCCACCCTGGCACCGGAAGGTTCCACCTGGCTTAAGGTCATGAAAGAATTCGACCAGGAGGTACAGAAGCTGACCAATGGCGAAGTGCGCTTTAAAATTTATGCCGGGGGAATTCAGGGAGACGAAAAGGACGTGCTGCGGAAAATTCGATTGGGACAGCTTCACAGCGCCGGTTTCACCGGAGTGGGTCTGGGCGAGATTCTGCCGGAGGTGCGGATTCTGGACTCCCCGCTGTTATTCCGCAACGATGAAGAAGTGGATTACATTAGCGATCTCCTTTACGACGAGTTTTCTCGCAAATTTGAGGAGAAAGGATACGTACTGTTAGGTTGGACGGAAGTCGGGTTTGTGTACGTGTACGGTAAAAAGCCCATTCGCAGCCTGGTGGATTTGAAAGGCACCAAGATGTGGATGTGGGAAGGTGATCCGATTGCCGAGGCCACCTTTAAAGCATTGGGAGTGAGCGCCATTCCGCTTTCCATCACCGATGTATTGACCTCCCTGCAAACCGGCTTAATCGAAGCCGTGTACACCTCGCCGCTGGCCTGCGTTTCGCTGCAATGGTACACCCGGGTAAAATACATGATGGATGTACCGCTGGCGGATGCGGCCGGTGCCGTTCTGGTTTCCAAACGGATGTTTAATAAAATTCCTCCCGAATACCAGAAAATTTTACGGGAAAAAGGGCGCGAATACATGCGAAAGTTGGTGCTGCTGAGTCGAAAAGACAATCAGCAATCCATTGAACTGATGAAGCAAAACGGGATTCAGGTGGTTCATGTGCCGGAGGCGAATTTACCGGAATTCGAAGCGGCTGGCGCCCGGGCGCGGGAAAGTCTGGTGGGAAAACTGTATTCGCAGGAATTGTTAAATCGGGTGGAAACGGCTTTGCAGGAGTTCCGGAGCAAAGAAACTCATTCGCGGTAGAGGAAAAAACCGTTAAAGTTCGAAATTAGAAAATTCTCGGGCAAATGAGAAAGATTATTCAAAAAATTGATCGGGGACTCTATTTGTTTGAAAATTCCCTGCTTATTCTTATCCTGGGCGTCATGGTACTGATGGCGTTTTTACAGGTGGTGCTACGCAATTTGTTTCATTCCGGAATTCTGTGGGGCGACATTTTTCTCCGGCATCTGGTGCTCTGGGTCGGATTCATCGGCGCTTCCCTGGCAACCCGCTCCGAACGCCACATTAATATCGATGTGTTGACCCGGCTGCTCTCAAAAAAAATCATTCCCTACATTCGAATTTTCGTAAACCTGGTGGCCATTGCGGTGGGCAGCGTACTGGTGAAGGCCGCCTTTGTGTTTGTCCGTTACGAATACGAGGCGAAAACCATTTTATTTACCAATATTCCTGCCTGGTATTTTGAATTGATTATTCCGGTGGGATTCGCCTTGATTTCTTTCCGGTTCTTATTGAAAGTACTGGAACAGGTGGCGGATCTGTTTTCCGGCGAAGCAAAAGATTCATCAAAATAACGGGATTTTTCCATGATCACGGTTGTCCTGGGGATTGTTCTACTTGTTCTGGCGTTGTTCGGTACACCGCTGTTTGTAGTAATTAGCGCGATTGCCCTGCTGGCTTTTTACTTTGCCGGCATCGATTCTTCGGCGGTGATTGTGGAACTTTATCGTCTGGCCAATACCCCGGTTTTACTGGCGATCCCCCTGTTCACCTTTGCGGGCTACATGCTGGCCGAAAGCAACACCCCCAAGCGCCTGGTCAATTTCTCCCGGGCATTTTTTGGCTGGATGCCGGGAGGCCTGGCCATTGTGACCCTGGTTTCCTGTGCAGTCTTTACCGCTTTTACCGGCGCGTCGGGCGTCACCATTATTGCCCTGGGCGGCTTGCTTTACCCGGTATTAATTAAGGACAAATATCCGGAAAAATTTTCGCTGGGAATTTTGACCGCCTCCGGTAGTTTGGGACTACTCTTTCCCCCCAGCTTACCGATTATTTTGTACGGGCTGGTAAGCGGGGTGAGCATCGACAAGCTGTTCATTGCCGGAATTTTGCCCGGGATTTTGTTGGTAACCCTGCTTTCCCTCTACAGTGTGTACACCGTAAAAGATCAGAAACTTCCCACCACCCCTTTTACCTGGAAAAACGCCTGGGCGGCTACCAAAGAGGCCGTCTGGGAGATTCCTCTTCCGCTGATTATTCTGGTGGGGATTTACGGTGGATTTATTACCGCGACTGAAACGGCTGCCGTGACTGCTTTTTACGTCTTTGTGGTGGAAGTGTTCATCTATCGGGACATTAAAATTAAAACTGACCTTCCCCGGGTGATGCGCGAAAGTATGATTCTGGTAGGAGGCATTCTGGTCATTCTGGGCGCTGCCATGGGACTGGCTAATTACCTCATCGACGCGGAAATTCCCATGAAAATTCTGGACTTTATGAAAGTGTTTATTAAAAGCAAAGCCCTCTTTTTGATTACGCTGAATATCTTTCTGCTCATCGTGGGCTTTATGATGGACATTTTCTCCGCCATCATGGTGGTGGTGCCGCTGATTATTCCCATTGCCCAGAACTTTGGGGTCGATCCGGTTCACCTGGGAATTATTTTTCTGGCCAATCTGGAGATCGGGTACTTAACCCCTCCAGTGGGACTGAACCTTTTCATTGCCAGTTTTCGTTTCAAGAAACCCATCGTCAAACTTTACCTGGCCTCACTGCCATTTCTATTCATGATGTTGCTCGCCCTAATTTTGATTACCTACATTCCCGATCTGAGTCTGTGGTTGGTGCGCATTTTCGCTCCTGGTGGGTAGTGCTGTACCGGGGACAGAAATCCAATCCGGTTGCCTTGGATTCTTTCCTCTGCCTCAAAAAATTCTCCACCGCTAAATAAATTTCTAACTTTTTTGAACATTTTTCCCGATAATTAGATTTTAACTGAAAAGAATGGGAACACCTCCCGGGTTTGTTTGGGTGCTGCCCTGACGATTCTTTTCAGTTTAATGGACCTTTGCATGGAACTACCGGTCGCGATTTTAGGTCTGTTTTGCCAAATTGAAAAAATTTCTGTAAAAGCTGTTGCTGGTTTCCGCCCGAAAGGGAAAACTGTAAAAGTTGAACTGCCGTTACAGGGAACCGGGGTTGTGCGGGAAGATAGGAAACAAGCTGTAAACGATGAATTTGGGAAAGATGCAGATGTTTTTCGCCTCATTTTATTCATCCGGGAAGCCGGTTGAAAGTTTGTGTTGAACAATAGGAGCAGCCCCTTCTACTTGAAAAAAGCGAGGGGAAAGCAATTGGCAGTAGTAATTCAAACGGAACAGGTTCCAAAAACGGGAGCCCGGGAAAACAGGGAACCAAATCGGGGAAGGTCACCATGAGGAAAGAGATTCGGTGGATGGTTTTAATCCGGGGGATCATCGGGGTGGTGCTGCTGATAAGCTGTTCCGGGGGGCAAAAATCCTCCGGCCAGAAGAGCCCGGTTCAAACGCCCAATCTGAAGAAAACGACGCAGAGCGGAACGATTCAGGAGAACCGCAGTGAAGTACTGGCGACGGTGTTGAAGGTATTCCCGGAGGGGAAGGGGGAATTTCGGATCCGGGTACGGATCGATTCTGTTTTCCAGGGAGAGGGAGAACGGGGGTTCGCAAAGGTGGGGGATACCCTCGAAATCAGGCCCAAATTTCAGATTAGCGAGGGGCAACGGGTCAAAATAGATCTGAAAGATCCACGCAATCAACAGTTGCTTCAAGCCGGAACATTGAAAGGAGGTGAAAAAGTTAAATTTTTAATTGAATTGAGCGCCGGACCGGAAAAGCGCCAGTGGTTGTTTTACCGGTGGCACGCTTTGTCACCCAAATAAGAGAAAAATAAGTCCGTGTAAGCGGACAAGGCAGAAAATAACGATTCAAATAAAGGGGAAAAAAATGAACCGGATACAAAAAGGAGTTTTGAACGCCGTTTTGGGTTTATTCTTGCTGGTGGGGGGAACGCAGGCGACGAATCCGCCTTCTCGGGGGAGCTTTCCAGCGGGGTTCTGGAATACCATTTTGCAAAATCCCGCTGTGGTGACCTACGGAGATCCGGGTTGGATGAAACGCCTGGAAAATCGTCGCCTTTTGTTGGAAAAAATGAGTCGTGGCGAACTGCCTCTCCAAAAGTTGAATGCCGATCATTTTGTTTTACCGATTTTGTTGGGTCAATACAGCGATACAACCGGAACGTTTACGGTGCAGGACTTTCAGAATTTGCTTTTTGACAATAATCCCACTGGGACCCTCACCGAATATTACAATGAGATTTCTTACGGGCAATTTCAGGTTACCGGAACGGTGTATGGCTGGTTTACGGCGGATCAGGGCCAGGCCTATTACGCCAGCGACAATAACGGGTTGAACGCGAACTACCCCCAGAATGCCAAGGGATTTGTGAGGAACATCGTGGAGAAGGCAGATCCCACCGTGGATTTTAGTCTATATGACAACGACGGTCCGGATGGGGTGCCCAATTCCGGCGACGATGATGGGTACGTGGACGCCGTAGGGATTGTTTGTGCCGGGCCCGGACCGGATTGGTACCCCGGGAACAACAATATCTGGCCGCACATGAGTAATCTAGGGAGCAATGAATACGTGACCAATGATCCCTCGGCAAATGGCGGTAACATTATCGTAAGTACCTTTTTCATTTGTCCGGAAGAAGCAGGTGGCGGCAGCGGCTGGGGAGTGATTCGGCCCCTGGGAGTGTTCGCCCACGAATTCGGTCATGTATTGGGCCTGCCGGATTTGTACGATATTGACGGCTCTTCCAACGGGATTGGCGAATGGGGACTGATGGCTTCGGGAAGTTGGGGAGGCGACGGCGCCCATGCCGAAACCCCTTCTCACATGACCGCCTGGAGTAAAATGAAATTAGGGTGGCTCAATCCCAGTGTGGTTACGCAAAATGTAAGTGGGTTAACCGTGAGACAGTCCGAAACCAATCCCGAAGCTTACCTGGTTTGGGAAGATGGCTATCAGTGGAGCCGCTATTTTCTGTTTGAGAATCGGCAGAAAGTGGGATTCGACACCTACCTCAACGGCGACGGATTGATTATTTACCATGTGGATGAGAATCAGCAGTGGGGCCCCTTTGCCTGGTGGGGTGGCTCGGGAAATCGGAATGAATTGCACAAATTAGTTGACGTGGAGGAAGCAGACGGACGGGCAGACCTGGACAATAAAACCAATCGGGGAGATGCCGGCGACCTTTTTCCCGGTACCTCAAATAACCGGGCGTTTACCGACCTTTCCAGCCCCAACAGTAAAGATTACGACGGCTTGACGACCGGGGTGGAGATAAAAAATATCAGCAATTCCGGGGCGACCATGAATGTGGACGTGACCGTCCGGGAACCTCTGGGCTATGTGCTGGCGTACGACGAGGGCGGAATCTCCGGTTGGGGGTGGGGATATTCGAGTCCGCAGGATATCTGGGGTGGCGTGTTGTTTCAAACCACCCTGGCGGGCACCCTGAAGGCGGTGGATGCAGGTTTCCGCGAGGGACCAACCGATTACGAGTTGCTGGTTTATTCCGATTTTGACCTCACCACACCCAGCGGTTTGTTGGTGAGCGTCAGCGGGCAGGTGCCGTCCTCGGGCTGGCACACCATTGAACTCCCCGGAGATCAGGCGGTGCTCGGCGCCAACGATAATTTCTTTGTGGTCTTGCGGGTCAAAAATAAAGCGTACGGGCTCTCGTTCGACAAGTACGGGGTTTCCGACCACCGTTCGTACTCCTCCGGCGATGGGGTAGCATTTTCCAACAACATTGGAATTAATGGGGGCGATTTGAATCTTCGGGCCAGAATCAGCGCTGATATGGCCACCAGCGTCGTTCCCGGAAACCGCCCGGTACCGCGTCATTTTGCTCTTTCCCAGAATTACCCCAACCCTTTTAATGCCGGCACGGTGATTCGTTACCAGATTCCTGCCAGAACCCGGGTGAAATTGAGCGTGTTCAATTTGTTGGGGGAGAAAGTGTTGTCCCTGGTGGATGCCGAACAGGACGCCGGTGAACATCAGGTGCATTTTCAACCGACCTCCTTACCGAGCGGAATTTACTTTTACCGTCTGGAAGCCGGACAATTCAAGGCTACCCAGAAAATGATCCTGATGAAATAATTCCAAGGGAATTGGAGGCGGTGCAGGGATTGGACCTTAGCGAATCCCCGGAACGGATGAGCCGTCCGGGGATTCGCATTTTGCCGGGGGTTGGGCACCGATTTTGTGCTTGATTTTGAGTCGCTTCGCGCTAAATTCCCCTCTGGTAAAAGAGACTGGGAAAACCGCAAGAAAAACAGGTGGGTGACATGATCAAAATTGCCATCAACGGTATTTTGGGAAGAATGGGGCAGGAGCTTGTAACGGCGCTGCAGGACAGCGAGACATTTCAATTAGTAGGGGGACTGGACGCCCGGGTGGAAGCCGGACCACACGATTACCCGGTGACGGCGGATCCCGCCCAGGTGCTTCCCCGCTGTGATGTCGCGATCGATTTTTCCGGGCCGTCCGGGGCAATGGACATCCTGCAAAGTTGTTTGAAATACCAGAAACCGCTGGTTAGCGGCACCACCGGACTGACTCCGGAACAACGGGACGCCTTTCGGCAAGCCAGCCATGCGATTCCCATTGTACAGTCGTTTAATTTCAGCGTGGGGATTAACTTGCTGCTGAAGCTGGTGGAACTGGCCGCCCGCATTTTAAAAGAAAGTGTCGATATTGAGATTGTGGAAAAGCACCACCGCTTCAAAAAAGATGCCCCGAGTGGCACGGCCCTTTTGTTGGCCGAGCGCATTGCTCGGGAACTGAATTTGTCCGGGGAAGACGCCTTTGTATTTGGCCGGCACGGAAAAGAGTTGCAACGGGGCAAAGAAATCGGTTTGCACGCCGTTCGGGGTGGCGCGGTGGTGGGGGAACACTCCGTTTTTTTTCTGGGGGAGAATGAGAACGTAACGCTTCACCACCAGGCGTTAAATCGCCGCATTTTCGTGGACGGGGCGCTGCGCGCGGCGAAATGGGTGCTGGATAAACCGGCCGGACTTTACACCATGGATCAGGTATTGTCTGAGTAAATAAGCCTGTGTCCCGGCAACCAGGGCAGTCGCAGCCGGTCGGAAAGTCTTGGTGTGGGTAGCGGGGCATTGTCTTGCCCTGTGGAAATTTCTCGGGCGTTAATCCTCCTGGTAGGTTTTCATTGGAATGGCTTCCTGTTTGGAGGCAATCTCCGCAGATTGCTGTTGGTATTTCTGTTGGATAAGCTGAATTTGATCGGAAATTTCCAGGAAGACATCCAGGACTTTAGGCGAAAAGTGTTTCCCCCGTTCCCGCTTCATTAATTCGATGGCAAACTTGTGGCTGTAGGCATCTTTGTAGGTTCGTTCAGTTGTCAGGGCATCGTACACATCGGCAATCGCCACAATCTGAGCGGAAAGGGGAATCCGGTTGCCTTTTAAGCCGCGGGGATAACCGCTACCGTCCCAGCGTTCGTGGTGGCAGTAGGTAATTTCGATCCCCATGCGCAGAAACGGCATATCTCCGTAGCGCTGGGCAATGGAGTTTAAAATGTTGTACCCAATATCGACGTGGGTTCGCATAATGGCAAATTCCGGTTCGGTTAAACGTCCTTTTTTCAGCAGAATGTAATCCGGAATCCCTACTTTGCCAATATCGTGAATCGGTGCGGTGCGGTAGAGCATTTTAATGAAATCTTCGTTCAGAATTTTGGGAAACATGTGACGTTCTAATAAAGCGCGGGCAATGGTTTCGGAGTATTCGCAGATTCGTTCCAGATGGTAGCCGGTGGAGTCATCGCGATTTTCCGCCAGTTTTGCCAGCGCGAAAATGATGGCCTCTTGAGCCTGATTCATCTTCTGCAAACTGGAAATCAGAGCCTCTTCCACCCGCCGTTGTTCGGTAACATCCCGGATTAATCCGGCAAAAGCAAACGGTTCGGAATCCTCGTGGAAAATAGGCGAGAAGGTAATGCTGGCGTACCACTGTTCTCCATTCAACCGTTTCCCGATTAACTCTTTACTCCAGGGAAGTTTCTGATTTAATTTCTCAACAATCTGGTTGGTTGACAGCCCCGGCAAAACGGTTTTCTGTAGAATGGAGAGCGACTGGCCGGTTAGCAATGGATTGGTTAAGCCGGTGATCTTTTCAAACCCGCGGTTTACTTTCACAATGTTTCCTTCCACATCGGTAATCACCAGACCATCGTCCGTACTCTGAAAAATGTCGTGGTAAATCACCAGTTCGTCCAGGCGCCGGGTGAGGATTGTCTTTAGATCCTCCACTAACTTTTTTTCGGCTTTCTCTTTCTGGGCAGTGGTAATAACATTTTTGATTTTTTGAATAAAATCCGGTATGGCAAAAGGTTTGACAATGTAATCGTAGCCGCCTTGTGTGAGGAGGTCCACAGCCATCTGCAGGTTGGGAACTCCGGTCATGAAAATGAACGGAACGTCGCGGTGTTTTTCCTTGGCATAGTGAAACAGGTCAATCCCGTTTTTCCCCGGCAGGTAAATGTCCGACACCACCAGATCAAAATTCTTGCGACCCAGCCAGTCAATGGCCTGGTCAACATCGGTAACGGCAACGGATTCAAATTTTTCTTTTTGTAAGGCTTGCGCTAAGATTTGACCCAAATAATACTCATCGTCAACAACCAGCACACTATAACGATTTAACGACATCCCTATCCTCAATTTCTTCCTTTCCCTATTTTCGACACCTTTGTTCTTTTTTTGAGCTGAAAAAACAAAAGGGTCGGATTAGCGGGCAAACGGAAAACGGCCCCCGTTTGGGGAAGGTGATTCTCCTTTCCAGGAAGGGGAAAAAACGATGGGGTGGCCAAAACAACCCGCTACTTTTGAGGTCGTTTTTCAGGAAGCGGGATTTTCACCTGGTATCCTTCGGGTTTGCAGGGCGTCCCGAAATTTCGAGTACTCCACGGCATAGCGGCCGTTGGGATAATTTTTCTCCAGCTCCTGTAAAAAGAGTTCTAATTCGTCCCATTTTCCAAGATGAAGGTAACCGAAGCACATAAAATAACCCAGGGTCTCTTTGTCGTAAAATTGGTCGTCCAGGCGGAGAATCTTTTCGCAGGTGTCGATGAGAGCCACGTAGTTTTTATCGTGGTAGAACAGATGCGCCAGTCCGAAATAACCGGTGGCCTGGGCTTTGGGATCGTCTGTGGAACGAATAATCTTGTTGAAAAATTCCCGGGCTTCCTCAAATTTTTTCTGAAAATAGCGAACAAAACCCAGAAAATAGTCAATGCTCAGGTGGTAGTTTGTTTCTTCCCCGGGAATCAGCTGCCGGGCTTTTTGTAAGTAGTGTTCCGTTTCCCACAAACTACCTTTGTGAAAGTACAGTTTTCCCAGTTCAAAATACGCGTACTTTTTGAGATCCTCCTTCACATTCAAAGAAATAGCCTGTTCCAGATATTGAATGGCATGGTTGTTTTCCTGCAGTACTTCGTAAGAAAAGCCAATCAGACGGAAACAGTCGAATTCCTGTTCGGGGGTAATAAACTCGCTCTCCAGGGCTTGCTGAAACATGTCGATGGCTCGCTGGAAATCGAGATTCTGGTAATAGCTCCAGCCCAGTTCAATCTGCAAAATAGGTAAATTCACCTTGTCGTCCCGCAGTAATTCCACCAGTTCCTGGTATTTTTCGATGGCCTGGGGGAAACGCTGATTCTGGTAATCCTCCCGGGCGGCGGCGATTTTTTGGAGAATGTCCTGTTCTTCTGTTTTCATTTTTTTTCCTTGAAATTCATCTAAAATTCGTTATTTTCCTTTGTAAATAATTGACAATCTTTGGAATAATTTAAAAACGGTTGCACAAAGGTGCAATCTCAAATTCAAAATCGGGCGTTTTCACCAAAAATACCTTAAAAGGAGTTTGTCATGGAAAATGTGATTCAACCGCTAACGATGCTCACTGAGGATGAGCAAATGTTTCGGGATATGATCCTGGAATTTGCTGAAGAACAAATTAAACCCTACAGCATGGAGATGGATCGGGAAGGGAAATTCAAACCGGAAATCATCCGCCAGTTTTATGAATTGGGATTAATGGGTATTGAAATTCCGGAGGAATTGGGAGGAACGGGAAGCACCTTTTTTATGTCGATTATCGCCATCGAAGCCCTGGCACAGGTAGATCCGGCGGCGGCTATTTACGTGGATGTGCAAAATACCCTGGTGAATAATGCTTTCCTGCGCTGGGGTAGCGAGGAATTGAAGAAGAAATATTTACCCCAGTTAGCCAGCGAAAAGTTAGGTGCGTACGCTCTTTCGGAAGCCGGTTCGGGAAGCGATGCCTTTGCCTTGAAAACGCGGGCGGTGGAAGATGGCGACAGCTACATTTTGAATGGCCGCAAGTTGTGGATCACCAACGCCGGCGAAGCAGATATTTTTCTGATCTTTGCTAACGTGAATCCGGAAGCCGGTTACAAGGGAATTACTGCGTTTGTGGTCGAGCGGGAATTTCCCGGTTTTTCGGTGGGGAAAAAAGAGGACAAATTGGGCATTCGCTCCAGCAGCACGTGCGAGTTGATTCTGGAGGAT
>JAJRXE010000410.1 GCA_024276455.1 Calditrichota bacterium | reverse complement strand
CGGCGGATTTCTGGGAGCAGGTGTCATGTTAACCATTCGCATGGGGGTTGCGCGCGGGGTGTTCTCCAACGAGTCCGGATTAGGTAGCGCGCCCATTGCGGCGGCAGCGGCCCAAACCAAATATCCGGTCACCCAGGCGCTGGTGTCCATGACTCAGACGTTCATTGACACCCTTGTGGTGTGTAGCATGACCGGCCTGGTGCTTATCGTTACCGGAACCTGGAATAGCGGTTTGAACGGCGCCGAATTAACCTCAGTGGCATTTGAGGCGGGACTTCCCGGCATGTGGGGCGATTGGATTGTTGCCCTGGGGCTGGTACTGTTTGCTTACTCTACCATTCTGGGATGGAGCTATTACGGCGAGAAGTCCATTGAGTACTTAATGGGAGAGCGGGCGGTGAAGCCGTACCGCTATCTGTTTGTTGTCTTTGTGGGGGTGGGAGCGGTGCTGAAATTGGAATTTGTCTGGTCGCTGGCGGACCTATTTAACGGTCTGATGGCGTTTCCCAACCTGGTGGGATTACTGTTTCTGACGCCGGTGATTTACCGGGAAACCCGGGAGTATTTTGCCAGAAAGCAGTTGTAGTTTCTGTGTAGAGAAGAATTGAGTTGGCTGGAGGTAAGTCAAACATTTGGGCTTTAAATTGAATTAAAATAAGAGGAAAATTGCAGAAGGAAGTGGGGAAGGGCGTTAACGCCCTTTTTCCGGGAAAGGCCATGAATGGCCTTTTTTCCGCAAGGCCGTAAACGGCCTGGGGTCGAGTGGTTTGGAGTCATTGGCGGTCAACGGCTTGAAAGCCGGAGCGAAGCCCCGCCGTTCCTTAGGACAGGTTAAAACGGGAGTGAGTCGAATTGTTTAAATATTGGGGTGATTGGGAATTCCTCATCTGTCTTTTCCATTTTCTGGTTGCCCCAACAGGGCATTCTTTTTATTATTCATAATCTGATGAAAAAATTCGAGGAATTCCCATGAGAATGTTTCATATTTTGGTCTTTATTTGGGTTGTCTGGATTTGGGCTGCAAGCGCCACCGTCCCAAGCGTAAAGGATTACATGCAATTGTCTTACCCGCGAACTCTGGAAGTGAGTCCGCAGGGCGACTGGCTGCTTTACCAGACCATTGTGCCGGATTTCCAGAAGAGCCGCTGGCAGCGGCAAATCTGGTTGCAGAAAGTTGGGATGGGTGAGCCGTTCCGGTTAACCCAGGAGAATTTTCGTGACCATTCCCCCCGTTTTTCTCCCGATGGTGCCTTGGTGACCTTTCTTTCCAGCCGGACGTATGTCTCGCCAAGCGGGGAAAAAATAGAGGGAAAAACCCAGTTGTGGGCCATTCCGTTGACCGGGGGCGATCCGCGGGTGTGGAGTAATCTGCCCACCGGGGTAGAGGATTACCGTTGGAGTCCCGATGGTCGTTTTCTGGTGCTGCTGGCTGTAGAGGAGAAGCCCGAGGAGGTGAAACGCCGGGAAGAATGGCGGGAAATGCGGAAATTCGATGCCACCGTGAAAGATAGTGTGGTGGAAAATCTGGTGTTCTGGAAATTGGAAGTGAGCACCAAACAAGCCCGGAAAATTGTGGTCGCTGATGCCGGGGTGGAGGAGTTTCGCCTTTCTCCGGACGGCAAATGGATTGTTTACCAGACCAACTACACCGGCAGTTACAACGACGAGCAGAAATACGATCTCTGGGCGGTGGAGATTGCCAGCGGACGGAAAATACAGCTAACCGATTTCCCCGGACCGGAAATTCATCCCCGTTTTTCTCCGGACGGCCGTTACCTGGCTTTTGTGAAGCAAACCACCCCGGATATTGAATTTGCGGAAACCGATCTGGCGGTGATGCCCTTCGACACCGCCGCGGCCTCTCCGGATACTGTGAATTTGACCGATCGCTTCGATCGTTCGGTGGAAGACTACCGGTGGCTGGACAACCGGCGCCTGGCGGTGCGTGTTGCCGAGGGACTGGAGACCCATCTTTACCAGATCGACCGCCGGAAAAAACGGAAACCGCAGCGCCTTGATACCGCGGAAGGCAATGTGGGAACGTTCCGTTACCTGCCGGATAAAAAGCGTTTTTACTACCTCTGGGAAGATGCCACCCATCTGCCGGAAATTGCCCTGCTGGAAAAAGGCCGTCAGCGCCTTCTCACTCACTTCTCAGAACAAATTGCGGATTGGGAAGTGGGGACGCAGCAAAAAATCCAGTGGCAGAGCAAAGACGGCCAGTCCATCGAAGGAATTGTGTTCTTCCCGGAGCGTTTCCGGCCGGAGGAAAAATATCCCCTGATTTTAACCCTGCACGGTGGTCCTTACGGGCGTTTTCGCAATGTGTTCCGGCAATATTACCTGCCTCAGGTGTACACAGCCAACGGATACATAGTGTTGGCACCCAATCCCCGCGGCAGCAGCGGCTACGACGATGCCTTCGGGAAAGCCATCTGGTACAAAGTGGGCGGCCACATGGGCGGCGTGGATTACCAGGACATCATGGCCGGAGTGGATTTTCTAATCGAAAAGGGCTGGGTGGACGAGCAGCGCATGGGTGT
>JAJRXE010000409.1 GCA_024276455.1 Calditrichota bacterium | reverse complement strand
ATGGTTTTCTTCAAGGCCTGTTCAATGTAACCGTGGATTTCCTTCACGTTGAAATTTTTGGTGATGTAATTGTCCGCCCCGATTTTAATGGCTTCCACCGCCGTGTCGATGGAACTGTGCTCGGTAATAATGATGCAGGGCTGATGGGGAAATTGGGACTTGATTTCCTTCAGCACCTCCAGGCCGCTTTCCCCGCCCAGGAACAGATCCAGAAAAATAATATCCGGCTGGTGCTCCCGAAGCAGCGGTAGCGCTTCGCGAGCCTGCCGCCCGGAAATAATCCGGTAACGTTCCCCTAACAGAAAAGTGAAATCGGTTAAGAAATCCGGATCGTCATCGATGACCAGCAGGGTGACTTTATCGCTCATGAAATCTCCTTCAATTCGATGCTAAAAACGGTTTCCCGGGCTCCCCCCGCCTCCTTTAGGCGAATGGTTCCCTGGTACTTTTCCAGGATGGTCTTCGAATATGCCAGACCAATCCCGCTCCCCGTCCGGGAGCCTCTAACGGGCCGAAACAGTGCCTGGCGCTGTGCCGCGCTCAGGCCGGTGCCGTTATCCCGCACCTCAATCTCAATCACGGGCGATTTCTTCAAAATGTGAATCCGCAGATAACCGTCGGGAGTGTCCTGAATGGCTTTGCGGGCGTTTTGCAGCAAATTGTCCAGTATGAAATAGAGCTCTTCCCGGCGAATAAACGCCTGCAGCGGATCGGTGTAATTTTTGTACACCGCCAGGTTGACCGGATTGTCCAGCGCTTTTACCAGTTGCATTACCACCGCTTCCGGATTGCAACTGAACTGTTTGAACACATTACGCTTCAAATAGCGAATCAGGGTGTAGGTGCGGTTGATTTCGCTCCGCAAGCTCTCGTGAACATGCGGCAAATCTCCCCGGGACAGCTGTCCGAAAAACACCATCTGCTCCTGCAGTTCCTTAACTTCCGCCGGATGAGCCCGCAATTCCTCCAGAATCTTAACCAGCCGTTTCATGACGGGAATGTTGTACTCTTTGAAAATGCGGAGCCGCTCCCAGACTCGCTGAAGATACGGGTCCCATTTCTCCGGCGATTCGGGAGGATTGTTCAGCAGCAACTGCAAGGAGACCAGGTTTTTGGAACCGAATTCTCCGTGGTTAAAAAATAGAACCGCCTTCAGCAACTCCTCTTCTCTTTGCTCCCGGCTCTTCAGGGAAAACCAGCTCAGGCGACTGGCATAAGAGTAGGCAAAGATGAAAAGGACGTTCAACATCACCACCCCGACCGGGAACCCGTATTTGTACAGCGGCCGGGTGCTGGAGAGATTGGAGAGCAGGAAAATCCAGTACAGGGTGATATTGTACAGCACGATGACCAGGGAGGTGGAATGCTTCCAGGAGAGCATGGCCGCTCCCAGACGAAGGGTAATGAACAGGAAAAGACCGGTGAGCAGGGTCAGCACAAAGTAGATTTGGTTCGTCCGGGCGGCGAAAAAGCGGACAATTCTCCCGGGCAGGGAATACAACCAGGCAGCGGTCGCTCCCAGTTCCTGCACCACGATTACCCGTCCTGGCGCCACCTGACGAAAAACTCTGGTGGCACCGTGATAAAACTGCACCCGCAGGTCGTACCGGCCGTGGGGGTCGACCCCCAGATGGACCATGGTTTGATTGGCGTGCCGGGAGGCAAACAACTCGCTGCCCAGCTGGCGGTAAGCCAGCAGGCGGTTTTGCTCCCCCAGATGTCCGGCCGGGTACAGCCACACCCTGGCTCCCAGAGCGTCCCGGTTGGATTTTACCCCGCGCAGGAACAGCTCAATAAAGGCGGCATTGTCCAGATTGTTGATCCAGAGGAAATTGGCCTCCGCATTGTAGGCGAACAAATCCAGGTCGCCGTCGCGATCCACATCGCCGCAGATGGCCGCCTGCACGGCGGGGGTTTCAATCCCGTACCGGGCCGCCTCCTCCCGGAAATCCCGCCCAGCATTGTTAATGAACAGGTAATTCCGGGGATCCCGGACATCGCCCACGCTGAAGAAGATGTCCTCAAACCCGTCGTTGTTCACATCCGCCACGGTCAGGAAGCGTTGGATGGGAAAGGGGAAACGCTGCCGGGTGACCACCCGAAACCCCGCCGGCTGAAAGGTGGTGTCGAAGCGGGCTTCTCCGCGATTGGTCAACAGGAACAGACTGTGCTGATCCGAGCTGTAGAGGATGTCCAGATCGCCGTCGTTGTCGTAATCGAACGCCACCGCCCCGGCAGGCGCTTCCTCCGCCTGAGTCGGTAAATCCCGGGTGGCGAAACGCTTCCCGGCGGACTCTTTCAACAGCAGGCTCATCTGTTTCCACTGATTAACCAGCAGCAGATCGTTCTCCCCGTCGCTATTAAAATCCGCCCAGATGACATGTCGGGTGTAACCACGCGCCTCCTTCCGCAATACCACCGTATCCAGACGCACCGCCTGCAGCTGGTTATACAGCAACACCTGGAATCCTTTCTTCAGATGGCGGTCGAAATAGGTGGAAATGCCCAGATCGGCCAGCCCGTTGCCGTCGAAATCCCCGCTGTACATATCCGTAAATCCCTTGGGACTGTAATGAGGGTAAAAAGCCAGGGAATCGTAATGAAAGAAACGGTAATCCCTGCCCTGGAAAAAATAATGCAACAGGTTGCCGTTTCGGGTCAGCTCCAGCACCGCCAGGTCCGTGCGGCCGTCGCCATTCAAATCCACCGGCAGAGACTGGTAGTAGCCCGGGCGAGCCACAAACCCGGTCTGGTGGGTCACATTTTCGAAAGGGCGCCCCGGATTACTCACGTAAAATTTCCAGTTCTCGTAAGGCGAATGAGTCATTAAATACAAATCGGGGTACCTATCCTCGTTCCAGTAAAAGAAATACGCCCCGCTAATCGGGACTTGTTCGATTCGATTCAGATGGAATTTTTCACTAAAATTTACGAAATAGTGCTGGGCCACCCGGCGATTCCGGTACAGTTTCCCTCTGGCCGAAACAAACAGGGCCAGATCGTCCCGCACCGGGAAAAGCTGGCGAATTAGGAATTGATTGGGTAAACGCACTCCCTTCCATTCCACATATTGAAAGGAGTCGCGACGGGTTTCCGGAAACGGCCGGGTAGTTGGCCGGAATGTTTGTCCATCCCAGCGGAACACCTGTCCAGTACCGCTTGCGAAATAAAGCTGACCGCTGGAGTCCCTGGCCACCCGGCTGACTTCCAGCACCTCGTCGGTTTGCACCGGCAGTTTCTCGATTTTCCGCCCGTCAAATCGGTAGATGCCTTCGCCCCGGGTGGTCAGATAAATTTCCTGCTCCGAAAACGCCACCAGACGGAAATGGCTGGAGAAAGGCAGGGCGATTCTCTCCCATTCCCCCTGCCGGTAACGATACAGGGTGGCCCAATCGCCCGCGGCATAAACCAGTCCGGGACGGAGGGTCACCAGAATTTTGATCGGCGATTGAATTTCCAGCGAATCCCGGCGCCAGCGCCCCTTGCGAAACCAGAAGAAGGAGGTTCGCCAGTTCTCATCATAGCCGGAGACCAGAAACGTGCCCGGAGTGACTTCGGTGGCCCGGTAATCGGTGAGCGGCTGGTGTCCCGGCACGGCATATCTCGTCCAGGTTCCCCGCTGGTAGTGGTACAGAAAGCCTTTTTGATCCAGAATCCAGAAGTCGCTGGTGTCCCGGGCGCTGATAATGCGGGGAGCCCGAAACCCGGGAGATTCAATCGGTTCCCAGCGGTAATACTCCCGTCCACCCAAAACTCCGACCATTACCCACAGCACCAGTGGTACCATCCGGCCCCAACGCGCCTCGCCCATCCGGCCGCTCCCGAAATATTCTTTGCAGTTCCTTGCAACT
>JAJRXE010000408.1 GCA_024276455.1 Calditrichota bacterium | reverse complement strand
GCTTAACAGCTGGCGGTAGTAAATCAGGTCGGGATTTTCCTGCAGGAAAAGGGAATCCCGGTACACTGCCCGATTCACCGGAATGTACCCGCCCTTCCGGTAGAGGTTTTTTTGAATGTCCGGGCGAAGGGCAAATTTGATGAAAGCCACGGCTTCGGCTTTGTGGGCGGAAAAGCGGGAAATCATTAAATTCCAGCCGCCAAAGACGGAACCGGGTCGGCCATCTTTGAAATGGGGAAGCGCCGCCAGGTGGTAGCGCTCCAGCTTGTGGGCGGCAATTTCCGCGTCGCGGTAGTGCCGTAAAAATCCCGGCCACCCCCGCAGAAAAACCGCATCTCGCTCCAGCGCCAGCGTGTAGCACTGGTATTCGTCCAGGTTGCTCACCTCGGGAGGAGTGGCATGGTAGCGGTTCACCAGATCGACTAACAGCTGGAGAGCCCGGCGGATTCCCGGTCGGTCGAGATTGACCGTGTCTGCCTGGAACAAATCCAGTCCCTGACCTTTTACCAGCTCGTAAAAACTGCAGATTAAGCCCTCGTAATTGTCCGCCGCAAAGAGGTAAAACGGCTGGTCTGGCCGGGCAAGCTGTGGTTGCAGTTGCAAAAATTCTTCCCAGGTGATTGACGATTTTAATTTCGCTTCAATTTCGGCGGCATTGGGTAATCGGTCAACAAGGTCTTTGCGGTAGTACATCAGACCGATGTCTGTGTAAAGCGGAATGGCCAGGAGGCGTTGTCGGTAGTAGCAGGAAGTCAGCGGCTCGGCCAGGATTTCGGAGAGTTCCTGCGCAGAAAAATACGCATCCAGTGAATGGGCCCAGCGAGCAAAACGCGGCACCCAGATAACATCCACCGCGAACACATCGATTAAATCGCTTTTACTGCGCAGCGAGCGCGCTAATAGTTCCTTACGTTCGTTGGTGCTAAATTTGGAAAAGGGAAGATTGATGGGTACCACCTCGATTTTGCCGCGGTGGGCTTCATTAAAACGCCGGATGAGTTCCTCATGGGCAGGGGAAATGTTGTCGGCAAAATAAATGCGGGCAGGAGGTTGTCCTTTCAAACCGGAGATCTCCGGCGAAAGAAAAATAAACACCACTAACACCGCCCCGGCCAGTAAGACCGCTCCCACCAGAAAAAAAGTGCGATTAAAGATTTTTTTCTCTTCCTTCTGTTTGCTCAATTTTTACCACCCTGTTTCCGGCATTGAAAATAGTAAAATTTTACCCGCTGAGCAAGAAAATCGCAGGGGAAAACCGGAGCCGGATTCCAGCCGGCCATTGATTTGATAAAACGTATTCCTCTCTTTAAACGAGCTAACCCCTTGAATTGACGTAATCTTAAATTAATTTTTGGTAAATGTACTTTTTAGTATTAAATTAGTGAGCTAAGAAAACAGAGGGGAGAGTGAACGGTCCGGTTGACCAGATTGTACATATATTAAAACTTTTGGACGACGAAAATCCCGAGATTCAGCATATTGTTGAGGGGACCCTGCTGGAGAACAGTCTGAATCTGATTTTGCACCGCTCGGTTATCGAGGAACAGAGCGGAGTGCAAAAGGGGAATTCGTTTTACCCATTCCTGGAACGGATGCGTTTCCAGCTGGTGCAAACGGCCTTACAGGAGCTCACCCGCACCGGTCTGGAGGACATCGACCTGGAAAAGGCGGTTTGGGTGCTCGCTTTCTGGAATAATCCCCGGGTGGACATTCCCTACTTCCAGGCTATTCTGGACGAGATGGCCAAGCAAATTGGAGAGCACATGCCGCAATCCGGGCATCCTCTGGCATTTATCGACCATATCAGCTATTATTTGTTCAATAAATTTGGGTTTCGCGGTAACCGGGAGGATTACTACAATCCGGAAAACAGTTTCATCGACCGGGTGCTGGAAACCCGCAAGGGCATTCCCATCTCCCTCTCGGTGCTGTTCATTCTGATTGCCCGCCGGTTGCGTTTTCCGGTGATCGGAGTACCCATGCCGGCCCATTTCATTCTCAAATTCGATAACGGCACGGACGAAATTTTCTTTGACCCGTTTCACGAGGGGAAAATTTACACCCGGCAGGAGTGTCTGGCTTATTTGAAAAAGGCCAAGGTGGAGAATCCCTACTTAATTTTGCGCGGTTGCCCGGACTGGCAAATTGTGCTGCGAATGCTCCGGAATATTCGCCTGGTGTTTTCATCCTACCGGGAAGACCAGGAAAAAACCGCCGAGGCGGAACAGTTAATCGGGCTGATTGAAAGCAATTATCAATGACCATAGAATATCGCTTTTCGAAGCACTTTACCCGGGAAGAGGCCAGCCAGGTGGTCCGGGAATATCGTGCGGAGATTGCCGAGATGATGGAACTGGCCAACGTTTTGTTGGCATCCGGATACGATATTTATCAGCAGCGCTACTTCGGCGGGTTGGGCCCCAATGGCGATCGGGAAACGCCCCTGGAGATGAAGCGTTTGCTGGAAATATTAAAACGTTTGCAGGAGCGGGGGATTCTGGTAAAGAGTGCCGAGAACGGTATTCTGGATTTCCCGGCGTTGCGACGGAGTGGCGAGGAAGTGTTCTGGTGTTTTCGCTTCGGTGAACCCGACATTTTGTACTGGCATGCTCTGGAGGACGGTTTTGTCGGGCGGCGTCCGCTGGAAGACTAGTGAATAAACAGGTTAATTTAAAAGATTGGAAGGATAAAATGAGCACGTATGATTTTGATCTGGTGATTATTGGCGGAGGACCGGGAGGTTACGTGGCGGCCATTCGGGCGGCCCAAAAAGGTCTGAAAACAGCCGTAGTGGAACGCGATGCCCTGGGTGGCATTTGCTTGAACTGGGGGTGCATTCCCACCAAAGCGCTGCTGAAAAGCGCCGAGGTGATGCATTATTTTAAGCGGGGCAAGGAGTTCGGTTTCGAGGTGAAGGATTTTTCCTTTGACTTCCCGGCGATTATTTCCCGCAGCCGCAAGGTGGCGGAGATGAATTCCAAAGGGGTGGATTATTTGTTCAAGAAGAACAAAATCGAGCACCTTGCCGGAACCGGCAAGCTGCTGGACGCCCATACCGTTGCGGTGCTGGATGCCGAGGGCGAGGAGCAAAAGAAGATTAGTGCCCAGTTCCTTATCATTGCCACTGGCGGACGTCCCCGGCCACTTCCGGGAGTGGATTTCGACGGCAAGAAAATTATCTCCAGTAAGGAGGCGCTTCTGTTGCAACAGCCCCCGAAAAAAATGATTATTATCGGCGCCGGCGCCATTGGGGTGGAGTTTGCTTATTTCTACAATACCTTTGGAGCCGAGGTTCACCTGGTGGAAATGTTGCCCCACATTCTGCCGCTGGAAGATGAGGAAATTTCCACCCAATTGGAACGTGCATTTAAGAAGCAGGGAATCAAATTGTACACCAACAGCCGGGTGGAAAAGCTTACTAAAACCAAAAACGGGGTGAAAGTTCAGGTAACCTCAAAGGGCAAAGAGCAAGCGCTGGAAGGCGAGGTTGCTTTGGTGGCGATTGGCATTCAGGGGAATGTGGAAAATCTGGGCTTGGAAGCGCTGGGCATTCAGGTGGAGAAGAGTTTTATTCATGTGAATGAATTTTACCAGACGGCGGTGCCCCATATTTACGCTATTGGGGACGTCATCGGAGCGCCCCTGCTGGCTCATGTGGCTTCCCACGAGGGAATTACCGCGGTGGATCACCTGCGCGGTGCCAATCCTCATCCGGTGGATTACCAGAACGTACCGGGATGCACCTACTGCCAGCCGCAGGTGGCCAGCGTGGGAATGACGGAAGCCCAGGCGAAGGAAGCCGGGCACGAAATCAAAGTGGGGCGATTTCCTTTCCGGGCAAGCGGAAAAGCGCGCGCCATTGGCGAAGTGGACGGCCTGGTGAAACTGATTTTCGATGCTAAATACGGCGAGCTGTTAGGAGCTCACATCATCGGACCGGAAGCTACCGAACTGATTGCCGAGCTGGGCATGGCCAAAGCGCTGGAAACCACCAATTTCGAGTTGCAGCACACCATGCACGCTCACCCGACTCTGAGCGAGGCGATTATGGAAGCGGCCGGCGACGCAGTAGGCGAAGCCATCCATATTTAGAGTCGGGCGGGGGGGGAGCCCTGCTCCCTCTCGCCGGGAAGCGGCAGGCGGTTTCTAAAGCAAGCGCGAACGCGGATTGACAGGTAGCGGAACCTGCCGCCAGAGCCATTCTTGTTTTCTTCTTTTTCTCCGGGCAAAATCGAACTGGTCTGCAGAGTGAAACGCTTTATTCAGACAGGAAGATCAGAAACGGACTAATCTGGCGGAGAATAATCCTCCCGGCGTAACCCGGCGGTCTGCTAATCATCGAATATTGAAAGTGATTTTGAACAGAGGTAATAAAAAGAGGAATGTAGCAAAATGAGCGATATGAAAAATTTAAATAAAAGTGAAGAGGAACTGGAAATTCAGGAGTGGTTGGAATCCCTGGACTACGTCATTGAGCATGAGGGGCCCGAACGAGTGCGGCGGATTTTACGGGAGTTGCAAATGCGCTCTCATGCGGCCGGGGTCAAATTGCCCTTTACGGCCAATACGCCTTATGTGAACACCATTCCGGTGGAAGAGCAACCGCCCTTTCCGGGCAGTCGGGAAATTGAGCGGCGCATTAAAAGCATTATTCGCTGGAACGCCATGGCGATGGTGGTGCGCGCCAACCGGGAAGAGAATGGCATTGGCGGACACATTTCCACTTACGCCTCGGCGGCCACCCTGTACGAAGTGGGATTTAACCATTTCTTCCGGGCGCCCGGAAAAAACTTTACCGGCGATCTGGTGTATTTTCAGGGGCACGCCTCGCCGGGCATTTACGCCCGGGCGTTTCTGGAGGGACGCCTTTCGGTGGAACAGCTGAAAAACTTCCGTCACGAAGTGCATCCCGGCGGAGGGCTGCCTTCCTATCCGCACCCCTGGTTGTTTCCCACCTTCTGGCAGTTTGCCACCGTGTCCATGGGACTGGGCCCGATTCAGGCCATTTACCAGGCGCGGTTTAAACGCTACCTAGAAGATCGGGGATTGATTCCCCGGGACGATGCTAAAGTGTGGGCGTTTTTGGGGGACGGCGAAACGGACGAGCCGGAGGCCCTGGGCGCCATTGCGCTGGCCGCCCGCGAAAAGCTGGACAATCTGATCTTCGTAATTAATTGCAATCTGCAGCGCCTGGATGGCCCGGTACGGGGCAACGGAAAAATCATTCAGGAGCTGGAGACGGTATTCCGCGGCGCCGGCTGGAACGTGATTAAGGTGATCTGGGGCAGCGATTGGGACCGTTTGCTGGCCGAAGACAAAACCGGCCTGCTGGTAAAACGGATGGGCGAAGTGGTGGATGGTGAGTACCAGAATTACATCGTCAAAGGCGGCGCTTACATTCGCAAGCATTTCTTCGGGAAATATCCGGAATTGCTGGAACTGGTCAAGAACATGTCCGACGAACAGCTGGAAAAACTGCGTCTGGGCGGGCACGATCCGGAAAAAGTGTACGCCGCGTACAAAGCCGCCGTGGAACACAAAGGCGCCCCCACGGTGATTCTGGCCCGTACTGTGAAAGGCTACGGCATGGGCGAGGCCGGGGAAGGAAAAAACATCACCCACCAGCAGAAAAAAATGAACGAGCAGGAGCTGCGGGAATTCCGGACCCGCTTTGGCATTCCCATTTCCGATGAGGATATCGATACAATTCCTTTCTACAAACCGCCGGAAGACAGTCCGGAGATGAAGTACCTGCAGGAACGGCGCAAACAGCTGGGTGGTTACATGCCCTCGCGGCGGGACAAATCCGATCCGCTTCCCACCCCTCCTCCGGAAGTGTTTCAGGAATTCCAGGAAGGCACCGAGGGACGGGAAGTGTCCACCACCATGGTGTTCGTCCGTTTGCTAGCCAAGTTGCTGCGGGACAAGGAGATTGGCAAACTGATTGTGCCCATTGTGCCGGACGAAGCCCGCACTTTCGGAATGGAGGCGCTCTTCCGTCAGGTGGGCATTTACTCCCACGTGGGTCAATTGTACGAACCGGTGGACAAGGACAGTTTGCTGTACTACAAGGAG
>JAJRXE010000407.1 GCA_024276455.1 Calditrichota bacterium | reverse complement strand
TAAGGTGCGGTGGAAACCCTGGTAGTCGGCATCGAATTTAAACGGTGTCGGTAAGAGTACACACCATGGGGGTCCAGGACCACGGCCTGGAAGCCTCGTTTCGCCGGATCAATGCCGACTACCAGCTTGTTTTGAATAAACTGTCTTTTCGCCTGGAGGGCTTTGAACTTTTTCATAACGATTTCTCCTTTCATTTTTGGACACCGTCCAAAAATGGGAAAAAAGAATTAATAATTCTCTTATATTTATATTTTACCAACAAGGGAAGATAGAAATAGTTAGCCCTTTATTTTGAAAAACTCATGGGATTAGAATATGGTCTCAAAAAAGGAGAAATATTTTCCGATTATTTTGAATGTCTTTACGGCTATTTTTGTTATTTTCGTTAGTTTTTTGAACGATTTTAAATTTCCCGTTTCAACGGTGAATTTTCAATTAATCGGACTGATATTAGTCTACGGTGGGATGGGTCTATTTATCTGGGTGGCTATTCACTTAAAAAAAGCAATAGGTGGGTTCATTAATCCGCGACTGGATTATATCGTAATAACCGTACCTTACAGATTTTGCAGACACCCGGTTGATCTGGTAACTACCATCGCTTTGATTGGTCTGGCCATATCGTTAAGAATTGGTGAAGTTGGTCAGGAATAGGTGCAGTTATATTTTTATTTTTGCCCGGTGAAATATATCGTGCCAAGTTAGAAGAAAAAACCCTGGCTAATAAATTTGGCGAAGAATGGTTAAATTATGCGGAAAATACACGTTTCTTCCTGCTTTTTTGGAAATGAGATGCTACCTAACCCAATCAGTATTCTTATCGCAGGGTTTTGATGTAATGGTTGAATCCAGGGAGGCTTTCGGGGGGTGATTTGAAATATAAGTCCAAATTTTTTAGGTCTGCGGTCGATCAACCAAACCATCCCGCAAAATAATTTGGTGACAAGAATTACAGAATAATGACGGTGAAAGTCTTAAAACTTTTCGATAAAGGGAAATTGCATCCTTTAACATCCAATCTCCGAGAACAAACTTTTAACGAGCCGGAATTTGCAGCAAAAAATATTCCATTAGATAGGTTTGACAGATATTTAGAAAATTTTACCAAATATCCGGTTGTTGACGAAACGGGATTGAAAGGTAGATATGACATTAATTTCAAATGGCAATTCGAAGACAAAAATAGCTTTTCTCGGGAATTAAAAAAATTGGGATTGCTCTTAAATTCCGAAGAAAGAGAAATTGAGGTTTAATTAATCAGCGACCAATAAAAATGCCCTCACGCATTACCTAAAATGGAACTTACCGCGCCCCTCAATTCAGCCAGACAGGCGGGACATATTGGGTCGATTAACGTATTGTTACCAATTAAAATTTCATTCACGGGTAGCAAATCCGTTTCGTTTAATCATTGCCTCGCTCCACTTGCACCCCCTCTCCCACCCTCAGGATGTAAGGCACTCCGCCCTCCCTGCGAATGGCCTCCGCCACCCTCTCCGGCGAATCTTTGGTGTACACAAACATGCAGCCACCTCCCCCGGAGCCGTTAATTTTTCCGCCCAGGGCGCCCGCCTCCAGCGCCGCGGCGATTAAGCGGTCGATTTTGGGGGTCGAAACTCGTAGCTCCTCGCGCAAAATTTTCTGCAGGGCGTTGAGCATCTCCCCCAACTTTTCCGGGGTCAACCCGGCGCGCAGGAACAAATCCCGCGCCGTCAAAGTCAGGTCCCGATTGCTGAGGGCAGCCAGGCAGAGCCGGTATTCGTCCCGGTCCAACAACTCCCGGTAGCGCTCTAATTCCCGAGGAGTCGCCCGCAACAGCTGGAACTCCGGCGTCCGGGCGGCAATTTTTTTCAGAGCGCGCATCAGCGGTTCTTTGGCCCGGGCCAGCACCCCCACGGTATCTTTGGGTTCCCGGGAATCCCCCAGAATAAAATAGCCGCTGATGGAAGGCAGGCGCTGAGCCCGAACATCGGGAAGAAATTCGATGTACTGCACTCCACCCAGGGCGGAAGCAATGTGATCCATCATGCCACCCGGTTCCCGGAACTCCACCACCTCGGCCTGGTGGGCCAGCCGGGCCACGGTAAGCGCATCGTCTTTTTGAGGATGGTGGACCCACTCCATCAGGGTACGGGTCCAGGCCACGCACAGCGCCGAGGAAGAAGACGTACCGGAGTTAATGGGAATGTTTCCCCGCACCTCGGCACGCAATCCGTGGGACAAACGGTACCCCCCACGGTAAAGCTGATTGTACACGCTGCGAAAATAATCGCGGGCGCGCTGGTACTCCGCCTCCCGGGACACAGAAAATTGTTCCTCTTCGGCAATGTCCGGCAAACTCAGGTAAATCTCGGGCGCTTGCTGCTGGACGCTTTCCACGGTTATGCGTAAATCAATCGCCGCAGTAATCACCGGTAATCCCAGATAATCCTGATGTTCGCCGAACAGGCAGATGCGTCCCGGGACGCTCACTTTCAAACGCGGCTCAACCTTCCTGTCCATGCTTTCTTTCCGTATTCGTTTCAACAATTGTTCGGTCGGGAATTTGTCCCGCTTTCAAATACACAAAGGGGCCAATCCGGCACTCCTCGCCAATGCGAACGCCCCGCTTCAGATAGGTGAAAGGGTAAATCACCGTATCCCGCCCGATTTGCACCTCCGGCTCAATGACGGTGGTGGCGGGGTCCAGAATGGTCACGCCGTTTTGCATATGCGCTTCCTGAATCCGCTGCTTGAGGTAGTTGCTCACCTGCTGGAACTCCTGCCGGGTGTTGATGCCCATCAGGGTCAGCGGTTCCTCCCAGCGGAACACTCCCACCGAACGGCCATCCCGGAGCATGAGGTTAATGGCGTCGGGCAGGTAATATTCGCCCTGGGCGTTGTCGTTGGTGATTTGCTTTAAATAGTGAAAAATGAGGGGGGCGCGCAAAAAATAGTGGCTGGTACTGACCTCTTTAATTTTGCGCTGTTCCGGGGTGGCTTCTTTTTCTTCCACAATGGCCTGCAGGCGCCCCTGCCGGTCGCGCACCACCCGGCCGTAGGGCGGCGGACTGGCGAACACCACCGAGGTGATGGTGGCATCGTTCCCCTGCTGACGATGGCTCCGGTAGAGCGAAAGAAGAAATTCCGGGGTAATGAGGGGGCAATCTCCCACCACCAGACAGAGATCGCCCGAAAAATCCCGCAAGGCCGCTTCGGTCTGTTGCAGGGCATGACCGGTTCCCAGGGGCGGATGCTGTACCACCACCTGCACCCGCCCTCCCAGCAGGGCGCTTACCTCCGTTCGCATGCCGGGACTCACGACCAGCAGGATCGGACTGGCCCCGGCCCGTTCCAGCGCCTCCACCACATATTCGATGATCGCTTTCCCCCAGAGCTCGTGGAGGATCTTGGTGCGGCGACTCTTAAACCGTTTGCTCTGTCCCGCCGCCAGAATAACGGCCGCAAACCGCTCCGAAGCAATGGTAGCGTGTGTTTCCAATTCGTCAAAACCTCCGCTCAATAGTTCCCCGGCGAGCTTGTTCCATTCCCGGACAGGATTTTTTTGCAAAGCGATTCAACTCAATGTATTAACAAGGTACTACACAAATCCGCTCAAATCGAGATGGGAGACCTCGTAGATTTCTTTTTTCACCAGCGAAGCGGCTCCCATGGCGCCGGAGGTACCAATCAGATCGGACAGCTCAATTTCCACCTTCCGCAGGCTGAACGGCAGGGCAAAACGTTGCAGCGATTCCCGCATGGGCTGCAGCAACAGATCGCCCGCCAGAGCCAGACGCCCGCCCAGAATAATCTTTTCCGGATTGAGCAAATTCACTACCGTGGCCAGTCCCCGACCCAGGTAGTCGCCCGCCCGGGCAAAGACCTCCTGCGCCAGCCGATCGCCCTCCCGGGCCGCCCGAGCCACATCTTTTGCCTGCAGTTCCTCCAGGCAGTTACCAAAACGCCCTTTTAAAAAGGCCGATTCCGCTCCCTGCGCAATTCGTTCCCGAACCTGGCGGGAGATGGCCGTCCCGCTGGCCAAACTCTCCAGGCAGCCCCGTCCGCCACACTGGCAGGGCGGCCCATTCTCCTCCACCACCATGTGACCGAACTCTCCGGCAAAATCGAACGAACCGCGGTACACATCACCGTTTAGGATAAGGCCCATACCGATGCCCCAGCCCAGATTCAAGCACACGGCATTGCGGACGTTACGGGCTTTTCCGTACCACTTCTCCCCCAGTGCCATGGCCCGGGCGTCGTTCTCCACAAACACCGGCAGATTGAATTCATAGGACAATTTCTCCTGAATCGGATAATTTTCGATGCCACAGAACCGCCAGGCCCGCCCTTCGGTGTAATGAATCGGTCCCGGCAGCGCCACGCCCAGTCCCAGAATTCGCTCCGGATTAACCCCGCTCTCGGCAATCAACTGGCGAACATGACGCACCACAAAAGCCAGGAAACTATCCGCATTGTGGCATTCCCGGGTGGCCAGGGAACGGGTTGCCTTCACCTCGTCCCGGGTATCCAGAAGCAACATGGTGGTGTACGAGCGTCCCAGATCGACGCCCACCACGAAATAGGAATTCCCTTTCAAATGGTACAGCGCCGGAGGCCGTCCCACATGGTTGACGGCTTCCCGGGTGATCTCAATGAATTCGTCTTTCAGGAGCTGGCGTAATATATTCAATGTGGTGGGAATGGTAAAACCGCTTAAGCGGGAAATTTCGGTGGCAGAGACGGGGGCGTTCTCGCGAATGATTTTCAGAATGGTTTTCTTGCGAATCCGTTGTTTTAAATCAGGACGATTTTGTTTCCGATTATTTACTTGAAAACGATCCATCCGTAGTTGCTTCCTTTTTCAGCCGTCGTCGTTTTTTCAATGCGTCATCCCACTACCTGCATTCTCGAAACCGCCTATCCTTTCGAGAATAAATATAAAAAGGTCCGCGTCTCCCTCTTTTAATCTACAGCACAATTACGAATTTCCCTTTTGTTTCGCCCTCGCTGCTGGTGACGTAATAGAAATAGAGTCCCGGTGCCACCAGCTGCTGGTTGTAATTCTTCAAATCCCATTTTTCGATACTGGGTGCCGGACTGCGGGTGGCGTCGTGCTCCAGGACCCGCACCAGCTCTCCGGCGGCATTGAAAATGCGAATGGTTGCCCGCACGGGGAGATGAATAAATTGCACCTGCCGCTCGCTCCCCTTTTCCCACATGCTGGCGACCACGTAAGGATTGGGGACTACCCGCACCCGCTCCAGATTTCCGGTGGACACCGCCCCGTGGGGAATCACTCGCACGGTATTGTTTTTCAGATCGGGATTAGTTGCAGCGGTATTTTCCAGGGGACCGACAATACCGTTTCCGGTGTCGTAAGCGGCTACGTAATAAAGGTATTCCATTCCGTTCACCACATCGCGATCGACAAATACGTTTACCGTATCGCCCGGCTGGAAATATTGCAGGGTGTCCGTAACGACCACTTTGCGGGTGGGCACCCATTCGTCGTCTCCCAGGTAGAACCAGGCGTACTCCGGCAGGGTTTTGTAGTACCCTGTGATGCCGTCCACCAGATCGTATTGTTCCAGGGGAATATAATGCACTTTTCCGAAGAAATCCTTAAATGTTTTGCTGCCCCAGGTAACTCCGCCATCGGCGGAGCGGTAGATTTTGTACCCTTCGAATTGGGGATCTTTCTCGCTGTCGGTGCCCCAGATCAGAGTAACTTTTCGGTCAGAAGCGTAGGCTTCCACCACTGGCGCGGGCGGCGCGGTCACCACTTTCCAGCCGGATTCGTACAGAGCAAGCGCCCGTTTGGCATTGGTAATCAGATCGTCTTTATTCTGTCCGAAAACGGTGGCGAAAATCAGGGTGTCCATTTCCCCCGGGTTCAGGGTGAACGGTTCTGAACCGAGGGTCTGAAGTCCGTCGGCGCCGGTGCCGAGGTAGTAGCCGGGTCCGCCTTCTTCGGCGTCCGGCACGCCGTTTTCGTCAAAATCGTCGTCAATGCCGTCGCCGTTGCTGTCCTGCGGATCGTCCACATTTTTCACGTTGTACTCGAAGTACCAGTCGGAACGAGCACCGTTTCCGGCCGGGGTGGTGGCTTTTTCCCAGAAGTGAAAGGCATCGTAGGTGGCCACTTTATGGTCGCCGCCGGGCATGCGCAGAGCAATCACCCCCGCCCAGGCAATCTGCTCCCCGGTAAGCCCTCCGCCAAACGGACTGTCCTCGTAACCGTCGTCGTCCCAGCCATAAGCAAATTGCAAATCCGGACGGTAATAATGGCGGTCGGCATCGCCCCAGGGATTGGGCGGCAAAAAGAGCGGTAAGAAGCCGAAATCCACATGAATGGCCACCCGCATGTCGTGAATCGGTGCCGTCCCAATATTACGAATAACGTAAACCCAGACAATGAAGTTTTCGTACAGGGATCCCTCCCAGGCCAGACCCCGAATAATCATCTGGGTCTTTAACCAGTTGGGATGGGTGGGACCGGTGGCGCCCAACTGGTCGGTGCCGCCCCAGGCGTACACCACGCTGAAACTTTCCTGATCCGCCAGACGTTCTCCTCCTTCGCCAAAACCGGGCCACCCTTCGCTGCCCACCAGGACCGGGATATCCGATTCCGGATAATACTGCGGCCAGCCGTTTACCGGCCAGCTGGCCGGATCGTCGCTCATGGCTGCCCCTTCGCCAGCCGGACCCACAAACTCCGGGTAGGGCGCGAAATGCTCTTCGTCCCAGAAAGCGGCCGGCCCTTCGTCCAGGGTGGCGTCGCAAAAAGCGGTGTAGTCTTCCGGCGGATACCCGCCCACGGCTCCCGGTGGTTGATCCACCGGCGCTCCCACCACCACCCCGACGGCGGTACCATAGCTAATGCCGCTACCGTTGGGATATTCGAAAGCCGGCGGACGGGCCTTGTTGAGATTTTGTTCGTTGCCGTCGCACAGTAAACCGGTGTTATTGAACTTGGTGCGCACTTTATTAATGTCGAAAATTCCCCAGCGCTGGTAAACCATGGGGTCTTCCTGCGCGTAAATCCGGCAACAGGTACTCAAGACAAGAAAAATTAGAAAGCCAAAAATGCTTTGCCGCCGCATGGGTAACCTCATCCCCTAATTGTGAAACGGTTTTTTATTCTTCACTGTACTTACTTTCCAAACCTTCCGGATCTGTTCAATCCGGGCCCCCAAATAATCAACCAATTTAATTCTTCTAGAATCGGTTTAAATCCGACCGGACCGGTTCAAACCGCGCTCCACCACTCCGGCGGCACTAAAAATTTAACATCAGGCTGAACTGGTTCACCGGTTCAAACCGCCCAAAACTCAGAAAGGCGTAATCCAGTCGGGCGTTCCATCGAAGGATCCGTTGCAGGTCGAAACCGGCGCCCAGGGAGTAGGTGGTTTCTTCGTAATTGAATTTGTAACCGGCCCGCACGAATAGAGAGTGGTAAATTCCCAGCTCCGTGCCCAGGTTGAAGCGGGCATCGTGGTCGCGGGAATCGAGCACGTCCACCGCCCAGAGCAGAGTAAAATCGTCCCGCTTGATCAGGTAGTCGGACAAACCAAAGCGGAAGAAGAGCGGCAACTCCCACTCCAGGGTTTTCAGGTAGGCAGGCACTTCTTTGCCGGCCGGACTACCGGGAATGGGGTAAATGACCGCCAGGTCGCGACCGGTGAACTGCATTTTGGGGCCGAAATTCGAGAGGGTAGCCGCCAGCCGCATGTTGTTTAAAAAGGAGGTGATGAACACCGCGCCAATGTCGAAGGCGAAAGCGCTGGCCTCCACGTTGGCCAGTTTCTCCTGAATGTATTTAATTTTAAAGCCTACCGAAAACCGATCGGTCATGTTACGGGCGAAGGTCAATCCCAGTTGCAAATCGCTGGCGCTGAAGTAGCGACCGGTTCCGTCCTGCTGGGTCAGGGTGGTCTC
>JAJRXE010000406.1 GCA_024276455.1 Calditrichota bacterium | reverse complement strand
TGGTGTTAATTCGCAAAGGCGACCGTTTCGACCGCCGGGAGCTATTCAACAAACTGGTGGAAATTCAGTATGCTCGGAACGACATTAATCCCACCCGGGGAACCTTCCGGGTCCGGGGCGATGTCATTGAAATTTATCCCGCTTACGAGAAATATGCCATTCGGATCGACACTTTTGGGGACGAGGTGGAAGAAATTGTTTACGTAGATGCCCTCACCGGCGAGATTCTGGAGGAAGTGGATCAGGTGGTGATTTACCCCGCCAGTCATTTCGTTACCACCAAAAGCAAGATGGAACGTGCCATTGAATCCATTAAAGCGGAATTGGCTGAGCGGTTAGCGGAATTGCGGCGGCAGGGAAAACTGTTGGAAGCCCAGCGTCTGGAGCAACGAACCAATTTCGACATCGAAATGATGCAGGAGATCGGTTACTGCAACGGCATCGAGAATTACTCCCGCCACATTTCCGGCCGGAAACCGGGCGAACCGCCTTACACCCTGATTGATTTTTTCCCGGACGATTTTCTTTGCATTATTGATGAGTCGCACCAGACCATTCCGCAGCTTCATTCCATGTACAACGGCGATTATTCCCGTAAGAAGACTCTGGTTGAGTACGGTTTTCGTCTTCCCAGCGCTCTGGACAATCGGCCTCTCAAGTTCGAAGAGTTCATGGCCAAGATGAATCAGGTGATTTTTGTTTCCGCCACCCCTTCGGAGTTCGAGATTAAGCAAAGCGGAGGAGTGGTGGTGGAACAACTGATTCGTCCTACCGGATTACTTGACCCGGAAATAGAGGTGCGACCCACCAAAGGGCAAATCGACGATTTGTTGGAGGAAATCCGCCAGCGGGTGGAACGCAAAGAGCGGGTGCTGGTGCTAACCCTCACCAAACGGATGGCGGAAGATTTGACGGACTACCTGCAGGGATTAAATGTGAAAGCCAAATACCTCCATTCGGAAATCGATTCGCTGGAGCGGGTGGACATTTTGCGAGATTTGCGTCTGGCGGAGTTTGATGTATTGATTGGCATCAATTTGCTGCGGGAAGGGCTGGATTTGCCGGAAGTTTCCCTGGTTGCCATCCTGGATGCAGACAAAGAGGGCTTCCTGCGCTCGGAAGTCTCTCTGATGCAGATTGCCGGACGGGCCGCCCGCAATGCCGCCGGGAAAGTCATTTTTTACGCGGACAGCGTTACCAAATCCATGCAACGAACCATCGAGGAAACCCGTCGCCGCCGGGAAATTCAGGCGCGGTACAATAAAGAACATGGCATTACCCCCAAAACCATTTACAAAACCGCCGAAGAAATTCTCACCACCACCTCCGTAGCCGACGTGCGGGCTAAATACAAATCCCGGGTTAAAGACACCCAAATTGAGTTTCTGGATCGGGAAACCGGCGAAGAAATCATTCGCCGGTTGGAGAAAGAGATGTTCGAAGCGGCCGAACAACTGGAGTTCGAGCGAGCGGCTCAATTACGGGACGAAATTCAACGCCTGAAAGGGAAATTGCGGTGAAAAAAGGCTTGATCCGACTGCTGTTCCTGCTTCTCCTTTCTTCCAACCTGCTGGGAAGTGTTCCCGCCAACCCTCTGCTGGATCAATTAATCCAGCAGGGCAAAGAACAGCTTTACCGTTTCAATCTGGACAGTTCGTTAGCCACCTTCAAACAGGTGCAGAAAACCTTCCCGGCTTACCCCCACGGTTATTTTTACGAAGCCTATTTATTGTTGATTTACTATTCCCAGGACGAAGCGAATCTGGCGCTGGAAGGGCGTTTCAAAGCAGCGGCCCAAAAAGCCGCCGAAGTGGGGGAACAATTCCGCAAGCGGGACCCGGCCAATCCCGAAGGATGGTATTACGAGGGCATTACGCAGGGCGTGTGGGGAATTTACCACGTGTTGAATCACAGTTACATCAAGGCCTACTTTGCCGGAAGAAAAGCCAAAGGGTACCTGGAGAAAACAGTGGAACTGGATTCCACCTATTACGATGCCTATCTGGGACTGGGTATTTTTCATTATTACGTGGATTTGCTGCCCGGATTGTTAAAGTTTATTGTCAAAATTCTGGGGTTTGAGGGAAATCGGGAGCTGGGACGGCAGGAAATCTGGTGGACCGCCAGCAAAGGGCAGTTTTTTCGAAAAGAAGCGCAGTTTGGCTACTACGTAATGGAATATTTTTTGGAAGGCAAATATGCGGAAGGCATCCGGGGGGTCATGGAATTGTACCGGGAGTACCCTCACAATCCGGCGTTGTCGTTGTTGTTGGGATACCATTACCGGCGAACCCGGCAGTTAGCTCAAGCAATCTCAATGTTTGAATCGGTTTCCGATCGTTACAAGGAGAACCTGCCGTCCATTTCCATCATGAAATATTACAACCTGATGGTGTGTTATTTTACCCTGAATCGCTTCGACCGGGCCGAAGCCTACCTGAACCGCCTGTTGAACGGTTCGTTGCGCATTTCGCCTTATTACACGGCTGCCATTTCGTATTACCAGGGGTTATTAGCGGATTTGAAATTCCAGCGCGAGAAAGCCCTGCAGGCTTACCGCAAAATTAAACTAACCAAGAAGACCAAATATTGGTACTACAATTCCCGCATGCTGGTGAAATATCCGATGGATTCGCTCATGTATCGTTACATTCGAGCCATGAACATGGTGGGGAGTCAGGAGTACGCCTCGGCCCGAAAAATCGTCCGGGAACTGGACATTGCTTTGAACAGGCGGGAAGTGCATGCCAGTAATCCGGAATTGCCTTTTCTGGTGGCCGATCTTTACGCTGTGGTGGAATTTAATCTGGGTAATCGGCAATTTGCTTTGCGGCGTTACCGCCGATTGGAGAAGCAACTGTACCAAATGGAAGACGAATTTGCACGTTCCTGGATTTTGATTCACTATGCCCAGGTGCTGCGTTTAACCGGAAAGCTAAAGCATGCGGAACGGATGCTGGAGAAAGCCAGTGAGGTGGACGACGATTACACCCGCTTCATTATTGAGAGAGAAAAATTTTTAGTTCACAACGGAACGAAAAAGAGTTAAATTTGTCACATGATCGGCACATTGGAGTGGCAAAACAATCGCAAAAAGGAGTGGTCATGAGAATTTTAATCCTTGGAAGCGGTGGGCGGGAGCATGCCATTACCTGGAAATTGAACCAGTCGTCGGCCGTTGATCAACTTTACTGTGCACCCGGGAATGCCGGGATTGCCGAAATTGCCCGCTGTTTCCCATTGAATTTGAATGATTTTGAGCAGGTAAAGGATTTTATTGAAGCCGAGAAAATCGATTTCACCGTGGTGGGACCGGAGCAACCGCTGGTGGCGGGATTGGTGGACTTTTTAACGGCGCACGGACACGCGGTTTTCGGTCCGAATCAGAAGGCCGCCCGGCTGGAAGGAAGTAAAATATTTGCTAAAAATTTCATGAAAAAGTACAACATTCCCACCGCTGCTTATGAGACCTTCACCGACCCGCAAAAAGCTTTGCAGTACCTGGAGCAATATCCGGAGGAACGGGTGGTGGTAAAAGCGGACGGGCTGGCGGCCGGAAAGGGAAGTGTGGTGTGCGAAAACCGGGAACAAGCCCGGGAAGCCATCCGCCAGATGATGGTGGAAGGGCAATTTGCCGAAGCGGGTAAACGGGTGGTCATCGAGGAATTCATGCAGGGACACGAAGCCAGCCTATTTGTCATTACCGATGGCAAAGATTACCAGGTGTTGTCTCCGGCGCAGGATTACAAGCGGGCGCTGGACGGCGATCGCGGGAAAAACACCGGGGGGATGGGGAGTTACGCTCCCACGCCGGTGTTAACCACCACCATGCGGGAAAGAGCCCTGCTGGAAATTGTGGAGCCCACGTTGTTAGGATTGCGGTCGGAGGGAATTGAATACAAGGGGGTATTGTACTGCGGATTAATGGTCACCAACAAGGGACCGAAGGTGGTAGAATTCAATTGCCGCTTTGGTGACCCGGAAACGCAAGTGGTGCTACCGCTGCTGGATTCCGATTTGTTGCAACTACTTCTGGCGGTGCACGAGGGCACGGTGGGCAGCGTGGATGTGCGATTAAAGGAGGAATTTGCCGTGTGCGTCATTGCCGCTTCCGGTGGCTACCCGGATAGGTACGAAACGGGTAAAGAAATCAGCGGTCTGGATCGATTGGACGAAGAGGTGATTTGCTTTCATGCCGGTACCCGACGGGAAGATGGCAAGATTGTGACCAACGGTGGCCGGGTACTGGGGGTGACGGCGCTGGATAAAGATTTAAAGAAAGCCGTCGATAAAGTGTATCGTAACATCGCAAAGATCCATTTTGAGGGAATGTTTTTTCGAAAAGACATTGCCGAAATTGGTTGGAAACTATTGAGTTAGCCCGGGTTTCCCAACCGGCGGGGGCAAATATCCGGTAGATGGAAATTAAGGAAAAAGGAGATGGTATGAAAATTTTGATTACCGGTGGAGCCGGTTTTATTGGGTCGAATATTGCCGATCGTTATCTGGAGTTGGGGCACGAGGTGGTAATCGTGGACAATCTGGTAACCGGACGCAGGGAGAATGTTCCCCCCAGCGCTACTTTTTACGAGGTGGACATTTGCGACCAGAAAAACATTGCCGACATTTTCCGGAAAGAGCAGCCGGAAGTGGTGAATCATCTCGCCGCGCAGATGGATGTTCGAAAATCCGTGGAAGATCCGGTGTACGACGCCACCGTGAACGTGTTGGGCTCCATCAATCTGTTGCAAAATGCGGTGAGTCAGAATGTCCGCAAGTTTATTTTTGCTTCCACCGGAGGTGCCATTTACGGAGAGCAGGACTATTTTCCGGCTGACGAGGAGCATCCGCTCCGGCCTCTCTCGCCTTACGGCATCACCAAATTAACCACCGAGAAATATTTGTATTTCTACCAGCAAACTTACGGGTTAACCTACACCGTGCTGCGCTACGCCAACGTGTACGGGCCGCGTCAGAATCCTCACGGAGAAGCCGGCGTGGTGGCTATTTTCACCGAACGGATCCTGCGGGGAGAGCAACCGGTAATCAACGGCGACGGGCTTCAGACGCGGGACTACGTTTACGTGGGGGATGTGGTGAAAGCTAACGAATTGGCGCTGAGCGGCGGCGACAACCGGATT
>JAJRXE010000405.1 GCA_024276455.1 Calditrichota bacterium | reverse complement strand
TGTCCGATACATCGAATTCCCCGAGCGCGTTAAATACCACCGAATGGTTAAATTCATCGTTCACGACGGGATAGGTTAAACCGCCGAGTAATTCACCACTGGTAATATTCCAGAACAAAATTTTTCCGTCAGCCCCTCCACTGACCAGGCACTGTCCATCCGGGCTGAAAGCTACCGAATTCACATTACCCGTATGCCCCTCCAACATCCGCACCAGACGACCACTCGCCACATCCCACAACCGCACCGTCTTATCCCTACTCCCGCTGGCCAAGTAGCGACCATCCGAGCTGAAAGTGACCGAATTTGCCCAACCTTCATGCCCCTTCAGCACCCGCACCAGACGACCACTCCCCACTTCCCACAACCGCACCGTATGATCCCCACTCCCGCTGGCCAGATAGTGACCATCCGGACTGAAGGCGACCGAAGTCACACCCTTCTCATGCCCCTCCAGCACCCGCACCAATCGACCACTCGCCACATCCCACAACCGTACCGTACTATCTTCGCCTGCGCTGGCCAGATAGCGACCATCAGGACTGAAAGTCACGGAAGTTACATCTCCTGTATGCCCAAAGCGAATATCCTAGGATATTACAAAACAGGGACAAAGAATATATAGAACTATTCCATAGAGCAGAATCCTTTGATACAACATTATGTAAACTCCCATTATTCAAGACTCAAAATATTGACTTTAAACTCCATTAGTTTATCGTTCAGAATTTGCTTCAAAACTTATTATTTATCTGCGCTAGTATCTCATTCTTTTGCTTCACTTTAAATGTAATCACGACTATCCCTTTAATTTTCTCCCCCTGATGCACGTAAAAAGTATCCCCAAATTCCAGAAAATTTCCCTCGCCAGGTGGTAATGATTCCAAAACCTGTAACGCCTCCTCCACGCTGGTCAAGGTCGTCCAGGAGTCCGGGCCATGATATTGCACCCGTCCACAGCCGTTCTGGGAAATCAACTCCAGCCCCTCCAGGCGTTCGAAGGTCCAAACTTTTTTACGACGACGCACCTGCATGACTGCCATGCCTAAAAGAATGATCACCAGTACAATAGCTACGTAAAAATAGTAATCGGT
This sequence comes from Calditrichota bacterium, assembly GCA_024276455.1. Lineage (GTDB taxonomy): Bacteria > Calditrichota > Calditrichia > RBG-13-44-9 > RBG-13-44-9 > JAJRXE01. The sequence continues at coordinate 7,149 of JAJRXE010000405.1, read as the reverse complement.
TAAACTCCGTGTAACAGGTCGCGGGGTATTATTTACAGGTAGTTTTCCTGCTTCATTTCCTTTAAATATATTTTTTTCCGCTGGATTCTCAGTTTTTGCCAACAGGGAACTATCCGGCATTGGGATTGTATCCTTCTCAGGAACATGTTCTTCCTCAATAATAGTTCCGGTTTGCTTTTTTGATTGGGATTCTACCCGGGAAATTGCTTTTTGGCCAACGTCAGATGGTTCACTTTTTTGTTTCTGCACATTCCGTTCACTAATGCTTGCTTGCTCTTTCCGTACAGATACAGTGGAAGGTTTGTTTTGGCTTTTTTCGGAAGACATTCCTTCCCCGGTAGCCGGTTGGTTTGATTCGGCTGCCACAAGAAGAGGTGGACTTATTTTAATTCCTAGTTTTTTCCAGAGTTCTTTAACCCGTTTTGATGGGTCTGGTTCATAAATTTGGTAAGTATAAATCCCCAACCGGCCGGATTGTTTAAGGACAGCCACATAATTTAATACTTCTTGATTTGAAACATCATAATTTCCCTTTTCATTCCATACAATAAATTGGTCAAATTTGTTATCATTAACTGGGAAAGTTAAACCGGCAATAAAGCGGCCGGTTTCAACGTCCCACAGGCTGATGGTATTATTATAACCGCCGCTGGCTAGGTAGTGCCCATTCGGACTAATTGTTATTGAATATATATCATCTTTAGGTCCTTTTAGAACCTTTAATTGTTTACCAGAATTCACATCCCATATACGAACCGTTTCATCCCAGCTCCCACTGGCTAGATAACGGCCATCCTGAATAAACGCAATGGAAAAAACAGTATTGGTGTGCCCTTTCAGAATTTGGATCTGTTTCCCGGTTTTGATATCCCACAAACGTATTGTCTTATCTTTACTACCGCTGGCCAGATACCGACCATCTGGACTGAATGCCACGGATTCAACATCATTCGTATGCTCCTTAAATACATAGAGTTCTTTGCCACTACTTATTTCCCACAAGCGTATAGTTTTATCCCAGCTTCCACTGGCCAGATAATGGCCATCGGAGCTAAAGGTAACAGAATTTACAGGATCTGTATGTCCTTTTAATAATTTAACCTGTTGACCGTTTTTAACTTTCCATAAACGAATAGTATTATCAGCACTTCCACTGGCCAAATATCGACCATCCGGACTGAAGGCAATGGTGAACACTGAATTGCTATGTCCCCATAATTTGTGAACTAACTTGCCGTTTTCAATATCCCATATACGAATCGTTTTATCCCGGCTCCCACTAGCTAAATAGTGGTTATCTGGACTAAACGCAATTGAATACACATCATCTGTATGCCCTTTAAACACCTGTATTAATTTTCCACTTATCACATCAAATAAACGCACTGTGTTATCTGTAAACCCAATTTCCAAATGATCCCAGCTACCAATTGCCAGATATCGACCATCTCGATCGAATGCAAGGGCATATGTTATTTTCTGACCATATCGGCCTAAAAGTCGGCCAGTTTTCACGCTCCAGAATGCAATTGTCTTATCTCGGCCTCCACTGGCCAGATAACGCCCATCCGGGCTAAAAAACACGGAATAAACGTCATTGTCATGCCCTTTTAGCACCCGCAATTCTTTTCCACTTTTTACTTCCCATAAACGAATGGTTTTATCGTCAGAACCGCTGGCTATATATTTCCCATTAGGACTGAATGCTACAGTTCCAATTTTATCAGTATGACCTTTTAAAATATTACGCAATTTTTTATTATTAATATCCCAAATTCGAAGTGTACTATCAGCACTCCCACTAACAAGGTAGCGTCCATCCGGACTGAAAGCGAGGCACCAAATTTTTCCGGTATGTCCTTTTAGTACTCGAGTAAAAACACCCTCCTCTTTTATTTCTCGCAATCTAATGGTATTATCCTTGTTTCCACTGGCAATAATTTTCCCATCCGGACTAAAAGCAACGGCTATGTTCCCTTCAAACGCCCGCTCCAGTTGACCAGATTTCACATTCCATAATCGTATCGCATTATCCCAACCTCCACTAAGCACATATTGTCCATCTGGGCTGAAAACAACGGAGTGAACATCCCCTTTATGTCCCTTTAATACTTTCAGCAATTTCCCGGTTTTTACATCCCATAACCGTACCGTATTATCCCAGCTTCCACTTATCAAATACCGCCCATCCGGACTAAATGCCACGGAAATCACGTTGTTGCTGTGTCCCTTTATTAATCGTATTAAATGACCGGTTTTTAATTCCCAGATACGTATTGTTTTATCCTGGCTGCTACTAGCTAAGTATTTTCCATCAGGACTATAAGCAACTGAATATACGGTACCGGTATGCCATCCGAATTGTAGTTCATTACCAAAGAAAATCCAGGGTAGAAAGCATATTTGTATAATGATAAGAATTGTCTTGTTCACAATTATTTCCTCTTTCACTACGATAGTAAAAGAATGCGATAAACCTTTTATATTTAAGCTATTATTTGACTAAGCATAGAGAAACCTGAAAAATATTTTTTATATAAATGCGGTTATTTAACACTGCCGGAATAGAATATTTCATCTTGCTAAAACCATGTATGCAAATAAAAGTGCCTTTTATTTAAAATATCTTATCTTTTATCTTTTTCAAAAGCTTCCGGTTGGTAAATTTCCAATCCGCGCCCGGAGAAAAGAAAAATTTTACCAAAAGCATATTTTAAGGAAAATACTTTGTAGGGGAGTCTGGTCTTCCCCTCCCGTAACAAAGGCACCAGGCAGAGGTCATGGTTTTTCCGGGAGACAAACAGCACATTCCCGATGAAACGAATCTGGCGTACTGGATTCTCGAACCGTTCGCGAACGGCGACCTTTTCCTTGAAGGTGTAGTCTGGAGTACTGCAGTAAAATTCCCAGTCCCGCTTAATGGGCAAAGGCAAGCGTTTCAATAAAATAATCCACTGAATGCTACGATCGGCAAAGCTAAACAGGGGGGACAACAGCGGTTTGCCGTTTACCAGCCTTACTTTTTCCAGAGAAATCCTGGAGGGATATTGCAGCACCACCCCGCCCTGCTGAAAGTCAGTTACCCGGCTTTCGGCAGGTAGCTCCAGCCGGTAACTATTCTTCCCGGGTGGCCCGAATCCCAGCATCCTTCCCAATTGATAAACCAGGAGGGAATCGTAAATTTCCACAAAACGGAGGGGCTGGTCATATCGTCGCCAGACCGGATGTTTGTTCACCCCCTCCACCCGATAGGTTTTAACGGAATCGTCATCCACCTCCGAAGCCAGCCAGTATTCGGGACCGGGCAGTATGTAACTCAAATAGCCTCCCACTTTCAGCAGCCGCTGGAGTTCCCAGTATTTGTCAGTATGTTTCAAACGGTAGATACCGTCGGACAAACTGAGGTAGATGCACTGTTCGGATACCGGCAGCATTCCTCCCTGCGAAGGAATTTCGCGACGGTCTGCGGTCGTCTTCCCATCAGTGGGAGACAGAAAATCGACCTTCTCCGTCCTGACCAGTTGGGATGGCGGTTTGAGGGAATAGGTTAACACCGCCCTTTCCACCACATCAGAAAGAAAAGATTTACGTGTAATCAGTACTTTAAGGCTGTCCTTACCAAACCACAGTCCGCCAAATTCCGAATTTTTCGGCAATTCAAAGGTACGGGTGTTGTTCCCGTTAAAAACAGTTAACCCGGTTTGTTCCAGGTAAACAACCCAGTCGGCACTCACATCAACAATTTTTTTGTCCTTATTTTTCTTGAGAAACTCCGCTAATCCAGCATTTAAGCGCAATTCCTTTCCCAATCGCACATAGCGATTTTTCTTTTCGTGGTAACAGAAAGCAAAACGGTTGATCGGCTTTCCGGTTACCCTGTGTTGCTCCGGCTCGACGGTTAACGAATCGTTTGCCAGCGTCACAGTAGCCTTTTCGAAGGTAAGCTGTAACCCATCTTCGGAAATGTGCAATAACCTGCCGTATTGGTTGAGATAAATCTCCGTGTCGTCGTTCTTACGAATCACAACCCTGGGATTTTCCCAATCTCCGAAAAAAACAGAGTGAGTTTCGTAATGGAGGTAATATTTGATATCGTGAAAACGAATCTTTCCCTGAATGGGTATTACCGTCTGGGCAAATAGGTTTAGGGCCTGAAACATGGTAAGGAGTAAAAAAGACATAACGAATCGTCTCACGGGAATGTGTAGATCGTTAAATCGGAATAAACCAAAGAATCCCTGCATGGCACCAACCCTTTATTTTTTCTTTTTTTGACCAATTTGTTGTGGGGAGACAATGTTGCTATCGGTTTTTTCCTGTTTCTTTTGCTCCCGGTTAATCGGCTCGGGTTTGGACGCACGGTCCGGTTTGGGCGTCCCCGGTCCTGACTTCGACTCGGCTTTGCGAGGCGGTAATTTTTTAGCGCTCACTCCGGATTTGGGGGAAACATTCCGTGAAGGGGATCCTGGTAATCTTTTCGAAGAGGTACAGAGCAGTCTGCCGTTTTCCAGATCATAGAGAAGCAGAACGGTGACCGATTTCATTGGAGCGCGCCACAGGGCGATATACCCGTCCTTAACGGGAAATGGGTTACAGGTTGGAAAGTGCTTTCGCAGAATCCGCAGCAATTCCGCATTCCCCTCATCCAGGTAAAGAAACAGGATGGCCCCCTCGTTCGACTGAAAAAATTTTTGTAAGGTTTGACCATTTTCCACCAGCAGCCTTTTATTAACCGGCAATCCAATCCGGGTTCGTGTCTTCTGATTTAGCTCGAAAAACAGCAATCGGACTAACAGAATTAAAAGCAGGAGGCTCCCACCCAGCACAAAGGGCCAGGGAAGGCTCCATCTTTTCCGGAGCAGGTTTCCCCTCTTTTTAGCCAGACGTTTCAAGGTATTGGAGGACTCTTCCGCAGTGGAAGAAATATGATGGATTTCTTTCTCCTGGACGGTCGATAAGCGGGAAAGATTGGTTACAATGGCGGTGTAATTGTCCCCGTTTTCAACTTTACCCTGCTGCCGTCTGACAATCTGGCGAATTTCACGAGCCGCCTTCTCCGGATTCTCATTCGATTGCTTTAAAACATTTAACAATTGTAAAGAATGTTCCAGAGACTCCCAGACCCCATCGGTGCAAAGGAAAAGGGTGGCGGTTTCTTGCACGGTTAGATGATACTTGCGAACGCGCAGCTGTTTCAACAAATCGTGAATAGGAATGCTGCTGGACAACGAGAGGGTTACTTTATTCTTGTACGGGTGATCTTTCAATTGATCGAAGGTCAGTTCCCCCTTCTTAAAAAAGGTCCAGACAACGCTGTGGTCTTCGGTAAGGGCATAAAGCCGATACCCCTGATTATCCATTGCCACGCAATACCGCCCGTCCTTACCAGCCGGATCTGGTTTCCCCTTTTCTCCGGATCCCAGCATTAAATAAATCCGGCTGTCGCCCGCCCAGGTCAGCCAGAGGTAACGGGTCGCTTCATTCCACACCGCCAGTATCAGGGTGGAAGCGGCGATTTCATTTTCTGATACCAGGTGACCGATGGCGTTCGAAGAACGGACAATTCCTTCCTTAAACAGTTTAACGATTTCTTCATCCCTCAAGGCGGTGCGATTTTCCTGGAAAACCTTGATGATTTCATTTACGGCAATCTGGCTGGCCAGATCCCCCTTGTCCATTCCTCCCATTCCATCGGCGACCACAAAAATCCAGAGAGGCGACAAATAAACATAACCGAAGGCATCTTCCTGATAGGAACGAAATCCTTTTTCGTGAATAACCGCGATGGGAAAGTTGACATCCTTCATGCCGTAACCTCAAGTTTAAGTTCCAAAAACATTCTTGCATTCAGTGCTGGCAGATAGCGGAGTTGCTGGTACGGTATGTCGATGGCAATGGTTCGTTCATCCTTATTCTGGATCATCTGGCTTTCGCCCAAAAGCTTAATCTTGTAATTTCGAGACACAATAAAACCCACATTTTCCACCTCTACTAAATTCTGGTGAATAAATTTGTCCACCATAAGTACTTCCTGGGTCTCATCGCTCTCCTTCAGGTCCAGGGCGATTTTCAAGGTGAGAATTTTACCGGTGGTGGCAGGAACCCGTTCTAATGGCGGTAAATCCCGGAACAAGGCTTCTGCATCCGGATATCCTTGATATTTACCGTTCGTCCCGATTTTGGTCGCTTTGCGAATCACTTGAAGCACTTTACGCCGATTGAGGCTTTGGGGCAAAACTTTTAGATACGGAGTAATAATCTCGTTATTGAAATTGCTCAGAATTCGATGAAATTCATCTTCCTGAAAATCCCCCAGATCGCCGATCAGATTGACCCAGTGCGGTCGATTGGAGAGAATCTCGTACATGAGTACACCCAAATTAAACACATCGCGCTTTTTCCCTTTTTCGTTCAACATCATGGGAGGAACATACAGATTTCGGTACACCAGCATGCTGGACAGGGTTTCGGTTTTGGCACCTCCGAAATCAATGAGTTGAATGGAAATTCCGTCAGTTTCGTTAATACTCAACATCACATTTTCAGTGGACAGGTCCCTCAGCAATACATTATTGGCATGAGCTTCGGCCACTGCCCGGGCCACCTCGTAAGCAATCCAATAACGGCTTTCCCATTGTTGCAGATAACGATGTTCCATGCTCCATTCTAACAATTCCGTCAGACTGAGGTAACCCAGTTCCTGAATGAAAAAATCCACCGTTTCGCCGGAATACTCGAATTGCCCGTAATCAATCAAAGGCATCATGCCTTTAAAGTAATGTTTGGAAATAACTTTCACTTCCCGCTCAATGGCGTCATTCTGTTTCATCAGAGCTTTTTTGGTATGCGAATCCACCGAACTGTTTTGATTGGCAGCCAGTGAAAGTTCAATAAAATTTTTCGGCAGTTTCATGGCGTAATAATCGCCCGCTTCATTTTCCACCATATAAATGATACCAAATCCTCCCGAACCAATTTTTTTGATAAACTTATATCGATGGGCGCCCAATACCACCTCCTCGATTGGCAGGGCGGCTTTTTCCTGGTCTAAAATCCGGGAAGGCACAAACGTGTAAACCCGTTGCTGACAAAGGGGACATTCTCTGAAAATTTTAGCTGCCTCGCCCACAAAAAAATATTCACAAGATG
>JAJRXE010000029.1 GCA_024276455.1 Calditrichota bacterium | reverse complement strand
GGTTGGTTGAATTGGTTCGCCGGGTGGACAATTTTTTTATGCGCTTCGCCGACTGGATTCTGATGTGCGACGAAGCCCGGATGGAGTATTTGACCAGCGATGTTAACCGTTCTAAAATAGAAATCATCATGAACGTACCTTCTGGAAAATATTTTGTTACTCCGCGAAGGGAAAATAAAAAGAATGGTGAATTTATCCTGAACTACAGCGGTCGGATTTGCACCACCCGGGGACTTTTTCAGGTGGCGGAAGCAATTAAGGGGATGGACGATGTGGTTTTTGAATTTGCGGAAGGTGGAAACGACCTGTACCAGCAGGAGCTTGTTTCGAAATTAATGGAATACCCAAACTTGAAGCGGTTAGGAACTATGTCCAATCAGGCCTGCATTGCCCGGATGGCCAGGGCAGATCTGGTGGTTGCCCTGTATGATCCAACCCTGCAGGCGCACAAATATCCCAATTCTAACAAGGTCTTTGAGGCGATGATGACGAAAGTGCCGATTTTGACCAATCGGGGGACGGCGCTGGCCGATTTTGTTGAAGAGAACAAGATTGGATTGATAACCGATTACTTTGAAGTCAGTCAGATTCGTAACATCATCCGGTTTGCGAAGGAAAACCGGGCGTTGCTGCAGGAGATGGGCGAGCGCGGGCACCAGCTTTTTAAAGAGAAATACAATTGGGAATATTTTGCTAATAAATTGAAAAAGATTTATTTAGATTTAGTTCCTTCGCACGAAAATACAGGATTGTAGGTAATACGATGAAACAACTTCTTCAAAACTTTCGCACCGGGACATTGGAATTAGTAGAGGCGCCGGTTCCGGCGGTGTCCTCCAAAAGCCTGGTGATTCAAACCTCCCGCAGCCTGATTTCGGTGGGGACGGAAAAGATGCTGGTGGAGTTCGGGAAGGCTTCGCTCTTGAACAAAGCCAAGCAACAGCCGGAACGTGTTAAACAGGTATTGGACAAAATCAAAACGGACGGGTTGATTAACACCCTGGAGGCGGTCTGGTCGAAGCTAAACGAACCGATTCCACTGGGCTATTCCAACGTGGGGAAAATTACCGAAGTGGGGGCCGGTGTGAGGGAATTTACGGTCGGCGAGCGAGTAGTTTCCAACGGTAGTCACGCCGAGTTCGTGAACGTCCCATGGACGCTGGCAGCCCGGATTCCGGATGGGGTGTCCGATGAAGAAGCGGCCTTTGCCGTAACCGGGGCCATCTCCCTGGAGGGAATCCGTCTGGTTAATCCGACCATCGGGGAAACGGTAGTGGTGGTAGGGTTAGGACTACTGGGCCAACTTACCGTTCAGCTTCTGCAGGCCAATGGGTGCCGGGTGATCGGGACGGATATTGCGGCGGAAAAGGTGGAATTGGCCCGCCAGTTTGGGGCGGAAACCTTCCTTTCCCGCAGCCGGGAAGAGAATGTGGATTACGTGCTGGGCGCTACCCACGGAAGAGGCGCCGATGCGGTCATCATTACCGCTTCCGCCCCGGATGAAAACATCCTGAGCCAGTGCGCCCTGATGTCCCGCAAACGGGGACGGATTGTTCTGGTGGGCGTGGTACCCATTACAGTGCCGCGCAATCTGTTTTACGAGAAGGAGCTGAGCTTTCAGGTGTCCAGTTCCTACGGTCCGGGACGTTACGATCCAGTGTACGAGGAGCAGGGGGTCGATTACCCGCTGGGCTACGTTCGCTGGACCGCCAAACGGAACATGGAGGCGTTTCTGTTCCTCCTGCAGGAAAAAAAGGTCGAAGTGCAAAAGCTGATTACCCACCGCTTCCCATTTTCCGAGGTTGTTCAGGCCTACCAGACCATTGAGACGGAAAAACCGTTGGGGATTATTCTGGAATATCCGGAAAGCACCCAGCCCCGGCGGACGCGGATTGAGTTTCCGGAATACAAGAGCAAGGGGAAAGCCACCGGGCCGACCGAACCGGTCATTGGATTTATCGGGGTGGGAAATTTTGCCCGCGCGGTACTATTGCCTGCATTGCAGAAAGCCGGGGCGCAAATTAAAATGGTTGCATCTTCCGGCGGCGCAGCGGCTTCGGTGGCGGCGAAAAAATTTCAGATTCCGGTGGTGACGTCCCAAAAAGAGGAGGTTTTTCAGGATTCACAGGTGAACACCGTCTTTATTGCCACTCGCCATGCTTCCCAT
>JAJRXE010000028.1 GCA_024276455.1 Calditrichota bacterium | reverse complement strand
GTAGGCCAGCCCGGGTACTGGTAAAAAATGGAAACGCAATAAAAGTCCAGTAAAAATTTGCAACATTATTAGCAGAGCGGCCATGCCTCCCAGTCCAAAAGTAAGGGTAAATTTCAAGGTGTTTTTCGGGATGAACATGGGGTGTAGATGAAGAATAAAAAAGTGCCGGACTACCTGTTCAGGAGCTTTGTCCAGCCCTGGCAGAGAAGGATCCGCCGGCAAAGAGCGGCGAATACGCCCTACAATATTTTCACCCCTAGATTTTCTTGCTTGCATAGGATGGATTCAAACGTTTCCTAAAAATTGCTTTTTTACTAGCTTCGTCAAATATAAGGTGGGTTCGGAAAAGAACAAAATAAAATCCTACCCATTTTACGAAGCAGATGGCAAAGTTATTTTTCAATCGGGTGCTTTCCGATACGGTATTCAACGGGAAGCAGAATATTTCCCCACCAGCAGGGCAATAAGAATGGCCACGTACATCTGCCCGCTAATACTAATCAGCATGGCCAGAGATTTAGCGGGCGGCGACACGGGTACAATGTCGCCGTAACCCAGGGTGGTCATGGTTACTAAAGTGTAGTAAATTACATTGATTTTTACATCGCCGGTTACATTCATAGCAACAAACGCGTTCGGATCTACCCTCAGGAGTAACCCGACGAATAAAGAAAAAATGATTCCAATCAGCAAATAACCATTAATTGCTTCAAAAATAACCGTCATGTTTACGACCTGACTCCGGGCAATTTGGACCACCAGTCGAATCACAATAAAAGTAAAAAATACGATGGTAAAAATTCCCGATGTCCATAATAAAAGCGGCATTCCCAGAATTCGGGCCAACCAGATCAAAACAAACGCACTGACCGCTACCCGGGTCAGAATTTTACGGCGGTACTCCAGCGCAAAAATTGAGGTAAAGAAAATAAACGAATAGGCTACATCGTAGAAAAAAGGTTGAGAGAATCGCGGCGAAAGGGGAATCAGGAAAATGGTAGTGAACACAAACATCAACAATAACGAATTGTTTCTCGTAAAATTAAAGAACAAAGATTTTTTATTCATTGATGATGTTCCTCTGAACAAAGCGATTCGTTTTCCATACTACTTTGCACCTTTCGCTGGTTTGGGGAGCACAGACAGGAGCAAGAGAATTCCCAGGAGTGCCGCCAGAAACGATCCGCCGATGATTCCGATTTTGGCCGCATCCAGCAAATCCCCCTCCAGCGCCAACCCGGCGATGAATAGCGCCATGGTGAAGCCAATACCACCCAAAAATCCTCCACCAATGACGATTTTCCAGTTCAACCCTTCCGGCAGGGTCTTGGTGACCAATTTTACGGCCAGCCAGCTGAAGAAGGTAATTCCTACAACCTTTCCAATCACCAATCCAGCCGTTACCGAAAGAGCCACCGAATTGAGAAAATCGGAAAAGTGAATGGCTACCCCAGCATTGGCCAGAGCAAACACCGGCATGATGAAAAAACTGCTCCAGGGATGCAGACGGTCTTCCAGATATTCCAGGGGAGAGATGATTTCCCGGGAAGCGCGCTGGAACGCCCGTACCTGGTGTCCCCGATGGGACGCGTTTTCCCATTCTCCGCCATGGACCACCTGATTGGCCCGCTCTAACAATTGGGCAAACGCTCCGCTACTCACCCGGCTTTTCACCGGCGTTAAGAGTCCCAGCAAAACCCCGGCAATGGTGGCGTGTACCCCGGATTCGTGAAATCCCAACCAGACCAGTACCCCCAGTACGGTGTACACGGCAAAACTTCGCACTCCCAACCGGCCAAATAGAAAGACTACTGCCAGGCCGAGGAAAGCCAGCGCCAGGGCGGTTAAATTAATGTTCGCCGTGTAGCCAATGGCAATCACCAGAATGGCACCAATGTCGTCCACAATGGCCAGCGAGAGTAACAACACCCGTAAAATGTGAGGCACCCGGGAGCCCAATACGGCTAAAACGCCCACCACAAAGGCAATATCGGTAGCCATGGGAATTCCCCACCCGCGTTCGCCCGGGAGTCCTTTTTGCATGAGTAAATAAATTGCTGCCGGGACAACCATGCCGCCCAGCGCCGCCGCCACCGGCAGCAGCGCCCGCTTAAAATCTCGTAATTCGCCAATCACCAGCTCCCGTTTTACCTCCATTCCCACCACAAAGAAGAAGATAACCATTAAGCCATCGCTCACCCAGTGTTTCAGGGAATGCACAAAATTAATTGACCCGATGGAAATTCCAACCTTGGTTTTCCACAAGGCAAAATAGCTTTCCGAAAACGGCGAATTGGCCCAAATAATTGCCACCGCCGTGGCGACCAGCAATACAATTCCTCCCGCCGATTCCACGTGCATGAAGCGGACAATGGGCTCCAGAACTCGATCGATGGGTTCCCGTGGTAAAATGGACTCCTGACTCTTCGAATGATTCTCAGCCATGCTTCTACCCCTCTCAAAAATTACAAATACAGTTTCAAAAATCGATCAATTCTAAAAATAACCAAAATTTTGGAGACATGTTCTACCGTAAGAAACGGTAACATTCTTTTCAATTGGCTGTATCTATTCGCCAATTTAAAGTGACGGCTAATTTTTTCCAATAGAAATTTTAGCCTCCAGTTTTTTGCATTTCGCCCTTTTCTGTACGGCCGATTCAACAAAAAAAGGTGGGTGGTGAATCCAATCCTCAATTTGCGGGAGGGGAATTCAACCAACATCTGGCACCGGAGAAAAAGCGGAAGAGGGTGCTTTTCCCCTTCCTTCTCCATTGCGAAATCAACCGAATTTAACCCATCTTTTTCACTCTTCCCGGGCCAGACGCTGGATTCGGCGACTCAACTCCGGGCTGAAGCGATACTCGGCAGGGAGGGATTCCTGCCGGAGGATATTCAAGTACCTCCGGAAAAAAGCCAGACTCCCCTGCTGCAACAGCCGGCCAATTTCCACCGGACCGTCTGTTTGGGCAATTACCTGACTCATGGCAGAACCCAGAACGTAAAACGGTCCGTTGGATTTCAAACCCCGATTTACCAACTCTTCGTAGCGTTCGAAATTCTTCTCCCGGTAGAGAGCCGTGACCACCTCTTCCAGCAGCGCTTTCCCGGACGCCAATTCACGGGTGGAATGGCCGCTCGAATCAACTCCTCCGACATAGGATGCCGTCCCCTCTAACATAATGTAGCTCAACGCCTGGTAAAATTTCCTGTCCGCTTCATCGGCAAAATCACTGGCAACCAGGTCTTCAAACTGCCGTCTTGTTTTATTCCTCCGGGATGGGGGCACCGGACAGAGTTGCAATTGCAGGCGGTGAAAACTTTCGTGCGCAACGGTCCGCAGCATCAGGGAATAATGGTCTTTGAACTGAATCAAGTTCGTGCCCAGACTGTAGCCGGTTGCCCAGCTGCGAATTCCAAAATTTACGGCAAAACGCACTGTATCGCTGAACACTACGTTTGGAGGGGCGCAACGAGCCAGGCGGGATACCACCAGCGCTTCCAATTGAGCCCGATTCTGTTTCCAATAACGAATCAAGCGGCGGTAATCTTCCTGATTCCGGTATAAATCTGCCAGACCGAAATCGTTCCAGGGATTCAGCCACTTCCAGATCTCTTCCACCGGCTGGCGGCTGGCCGCCTGAACGATGAACCAGGCCAGATCGGTGGTGTCCGGCAACGGCTCCGGAACATAGCCCAGATTCCGCCGATGTTCCAGCATTTCCCGAAAGACTTTAGTGGTAGCCACTTTACGGGCCTGCGAGTAGGTCACTTGCGGTTGGGAAAACAAATGGAGCAACCCTTCAATGGCAGAAAAATCGAAGTAAAGACGGATGCTTGTCCGGACTGGCTTTCCGGGCGAAGGTGGCAGCACTTCTCTCCGAAACGTCAGAGGGAATTGAAAGGCCGGATTGGACACAATCTG
>JAJRXE010000404.1 GCA_024276455.1 Calditrichota bacterium | reverse complement strand
CGTAGGACAACCATCCTGGTTGTCCGTTCGCACGACTGGTCAAGCAAGGATGCTTGACCTACATGTATGACAACCATTTTGGTCTTCCGTTCGCACGACTGGTCAAGCAAGGATGCTTGACCTACACGTAGGACAACCATCCTGGTTGTCCGCTAGCTCCACTGGTCAAGCAGATACTTAACCGACAGGTTTCTAATCTTACCACGGATATTTGTAATAACTCCAGGGCCAATTTCTGGGATCATGAATCAAACCAGCAGATTTAGGATTCTCCAAGACATATCTAATAATATTTTCCAATTCAATTTCATTACGGCAATAATGATCAAAATTCTCATGCTGCCAAAATCTTTTACCCTTTCTTTTTAAAATTTCATTGGCTTTGTTTGCAGAAAAGCTTTTGATACTGTGCATGATTTTGGAAATTTCAAAATATTCATTTTCAGATTTTTTCAATGGTGTTAAAACTAAATGGACATGATTAGGCATGATACAATAAACTAACAATTCAAATCGTTTCTTGCCCCAGAAAGTAATGGAGTCTGCAACTAATTTAGCAATTTCAGGAATTTTTAAATAAAAGGGACTATTATGAACAGAATGGAGATATGAATCAAATTTAAAAGTTAGTTTTTGATATTGCTTTAAGAGCTGGAAATATTTATTACTTTCTTTTTCCTTTAATAATAAATCATTGAGCTTCTTTTTAAGCAGCTGTCTTTCATTCATAATTTCTTCTACTATAGAAGATGGCAAACTCCCAAATAAACGAAAGGTGATAAATATCGTTGCCCCCGGAGGTTGAATATGGGGTAAATGTCGTTTGTAGAAGATTTTCATAAAACGGCAATTTTTTTTAAATTTAATTTATTTGGAATTTTTAAGCAATTATTAATCCGTAGGACAACCATCCTGGTTGTCCGTTCGCACGACTGGTCAAGCAAGATGCTTGACCCGACAGGCCACCGGTCAAACAAGGGTGCTTAACCGACCGTTTCATACACCTGTTCAAAAAAGTATAACTTTTTCCCGACATTTTCCCGGAACCACCATCCGATAACAAGTCTTTATTTTTCAGTGTATTAGCATTTCTGCCTCCCGCCTGGCATCAAAATTGACTTTTCTCTTTGCGAAACGTTAAGAGGAATGCGCGATGAGCCTGGCAATAAAACAAATATCCGCTGCCGATAGCTTCCAATCGAGACATCACTTTCCCGATAATCGCCCCCTATTTGGCGAAACCCATTTCATCATCAATCCCGCCGCGGCGGCGGGTCGCACGGAGAAACGCTGGTTGCGCCTGCTGTCCCATTTACGAAAAACCGGGTCCGGGGATTTTACCTACTCCCTGACCGCCTATCCGGGACAGGGATACCGGATCGCCCGTCTGGCGGTGGCCCACGGCTGCCAGCTGATTGGGGTAATGGGTGGGGACGGCACCATCCAGGAGGTGGTGAACGGTTTGTTCCAGCACGGTCAGTCCTTGAATCCCCGGGTGCGACTGGCTATTCTAAACAGCGGAACCGGGCAGGGACTGGCCCGCAGCCTGGGTCTGCCGGAAACGCCGGAAGAGCAACTGGCGCTGATTGGCCGCGGTGCCGTTCGGCAAATCGATCTGGCTCGCGTCACCTTCCGGGGTGGGGACGATCGGTTGCACCGCCGGGTGTTTGTGAACGAGTGCCAGATCGGTATCGGCGGTCGGGTGGTGGAACGATTGCACGGCGGCGCCAAACGGCTGGGCGGATTCCTGGCGTTTGGGATGACGGCGCTACGCACCGCCCTGCGCTACCCGGCGCATTCCCTGGACATGGTGCTGGACGACACCCGGCCCATCCGACAATCGGTGCTCGGTGTGGTAATTGCCAACGGCGCCGTCACCGGTGGCGGCATGCGGCTCACTCCCCTGGCCCGGCTGGACGATGGCTGGCTGGATGTGTTGCTGATCCATTCACAGAGCTTTTTCCAGCGATTGCGCAACTTCCCTAAAATTTACTCCGGTAACCACATTCACTGTCCGGCATTTACTTACCTGCGGGTAAAGCAAATCACCATTAACGGTTCGGCAGAGGTGCCCATCGCCGCGGACGGGGAATTCTTAGGGCACCTCCCCTGTACGGTAACCCTACTGCCGAAGGCCCTTTCCGTCATCGCACCAACCGAAGGAGAACAATCATGAAGATTTCCCTGGAAACCATTCGTCAAAAAGAATTTGAACTACGGATTTTTGTCTCGTTCACCATTGTCCTGGTCATTTGTGCGCTGTCGTTTACCGTATTTCGCCAATCTCCGCTTAGCGGGGCGCAGATGGGCCGACTCATCGGCCTCTCCGCCAGCCAGGAGGTGACTTTTGCTTATCTCGTAGCGGCACTGTTCATGATTCCCGCTTCGCTGTTGCGCATGTGGGCGGGCAGTTTCCTGACGTCGCGCCGCATGATGCGCTTTGCGGTGCAGAATGACGGATTGGTGACCGGCGGTCCCTACCGGCTGGTGCGCAATCCCATTTACCTGGCGGACCTGATTGCCTTTGTGGGATTTGCGCTGGTATTGCCGCCGGTGGGACTGCTGATGCCGCTGCTGTTGCTGGTGCACTACGAGCAGATTATTCGCTATGAAGAAGCGGCCCTGCGCCGCCGGCATCCCCGGGCGTTCGCGGACTACGCGCACCGGGTGCCGCGGCTACTGCCCGTCCGGGCGGTCCGGTGGAGGTTTCGCGAAGCGGGAAAAGAATGGGTAATTAACCGGGATGGCTGGGTGCACAATGCCCTGTACCTGCTCTTCATTCCCGGTTTTTTGTGGAGTGCCCACACCCACCGGTTGATCCACGCCCTGGGGGTAGGACTACCGGCGGTGGTTTTGTGGACTTACCTGCATATGCGGATTGGACTGCAGGCGGAGCAGAAACGGCTCCCGGCGAAAGGTAAGGAGGAACTGGTATGAATTTTCTGGTTTTCCAGCACCGGAACGGTGCGTTGCGAGATGCGTACGCCCAGCAGTTGGTGGAACAACTTCGGGCGAATGGTCACCGGCTGTGCACGGAGCACGGGGAACTCCATTTTGTGCTGAACTTGACGGATATTGACCGACCGGCGATTTTCCGGCGCCATTCGCGGGCTATTTTTGTGGTCTCGCTGGTAGTTGCAGAGCAGCCGGTTGCGGATTTGCGGGCGGTGTGTTATCAGACTTTGGTGCGCACACTCTCCAACCTGCTCATCTGCATTGTGCCGGAGGCTACGGTTCCCGCGGAAAATGGGAAATTGCCCCCGGCGCAGGTATACCTAACCACCCCCGAAGCGGGATTTTACCACCTGCCGTTCGATCCGACGCAGGTGGTTGACCGGATGCAGCCCATCGTCAGCGCCCGATTTGCCATGGACAACAGTTTTACGGTGGATTTACCCCGGGAGTACTGGCACCATTCGGCCATTGTGGAAGAGATGCGCCGCTTTGGTCGGGAGCTGGACGCACTGGGCGTTCTTCCTGCCCCGTTTCCCCTGCGGCAGTTTCTCGAACCCGAAGATATTCAGCATCTCTACCAGTTGTTCCAGGTGAAGGGACTGAGCT
>JAJRXE010000403.1 GCA_024276455.1 Calditrichota bacterium | reverse complement strand
ATCTTCGGCTTTGTAGACGACGCCCATCCCGCCACGGCCCAGTTCTTCCAAGATTTGATAGTGTGAGATCGTATTACCGATCATGAGTTATTTCTCCATGAATACGGGCGGGCCTGCGGGACAGGTTCCCGCCACGGCCCAGTTCTTCCAAGATTCGATAGTGTGAGATCGTATTACCGATCATGAGTTATTTCTCCATGAATCCGGGCGGGCCTGCGGGACAACTTGTCCCGTACCGACGGGAAGTTCCCGCCACGGCCCAGTTCTTCCAGGATTCGATAGTGTGAGATCGTATTACCGATCATAAGTTATTTCTCCATGAATACAGGCGGGCCTGCGGGACAGGTTCCCGCCACGGCCCAATTTTTCGGTAATTTAATAATGGGAAATGGTTTTACCGGTCATATGCTTGTTTAACTGTTCTTAGTTTATTTTGCTGATCCCGTTAGGCATGAAATACTTGTTGCACACTTGAATACGATTTTCCGGCGTGAAGCAGAAATTCAATTTTAAGAGATGAGGGTAACGAAATTAGGGTTCCTCCCGGGTTATTGAAATCGTCTATTTAGAAATCGTTCATTTCCCGCGGAAGTTGTGATTTATTATTCAACAAATTAGCTGCAGTTGAAGGAAAAATCAAGGAATGAAACGGAGAAAATTTATTTTTTCCCCACAAAATATATCTGCCAGAGTTCCTGGTTGGAAAGGTGCAGAACGGGGGCAATCGCCAGACGGCCCGTTTTTCCGATACTGCTTTCCAGGTAGTGGAGTTCGGTGAATTTTTCCCGAATTTCCGGATCTTCCGGTACTTCAAAACCGTTTTCTTGCATCATCAGGATGCCTTTGGCGCGCAGGGCCAGTTCCAGGTGCAGGCGGACGTAACAGAACAGGTCGGCGAGGATTTCGCCGGGAAATTGCTTCTGCAGGGTGAACAGGTAGCGTCCGATTTTGGTGTCCGCGAACCGCCCCATTTGTATTTGCTCCAACAGCCAGACGTCCACATCCATCCCGATTTCCAGCCACTCTCGCAAAGACCTTTCGCTGCGCCGGTAAACCACCGCCACTACCAGCGGAAATGCGGTCACCTGAACAATCGTAGTGGCGACCGGTGGGAGAAAGAAATGGTTGAACAGTCCGTGAAGAACGATAGCGAATAGGAGTCCCGGCAAAAATTAAGATGTTTTTCTTGCCGGGTTCTATTGGGTCCGATTCATACTGATTCGCGCGAAAATAGTGGTAGTGCTGGCGTGCATCGGGGCGGTGCCAAAACTGCGGAGGAGCTACATCAGCGGTCTGAGGGGAAGAGGTACGGTCAGGTAGTGAAGAATCTCCAGCAGTTGAATTTCCTTCTCCGGACTGGTTTTGATCTCAAACATGGTCGTTCTTCGTCAGAAAAATTAACTGAATCCGGCTTTTCCCGTAGGCGAAATGGTAATGCGTCCGATCGCCCAGTTGTTTTACCAGGTGAAGCCCCGGACGGTTTTCTAATTTCTCCCGGATGTCGTATTCCTCCCTGCGGGTAGAGTCAAACCGCATGACTCCGCTTTCCTGCAGGGAAACCGTTAGACATTCCACCGTTTTTTCCAGCCGTAACTTCACCGTTCTGTCGTCCTGAGGGGTGTATTTTACTGCATTGATGAAGAGCTCTTCCACGGCTACTTGCATCCGTAAAGCCAAATGCTCCGCCAGGTGGGCTTCCGGGATGAATTGTTCCAGGAAGTCGAAGATCTCTTCCAGAGCGCCTAAATCTTTACGGAAGCTCTGCTCTTTTTTCATCTTGTTTCGTCTGGCCGCCTTCGGTCAGTCCGGAAGCACAGTCATCGATTTGTTGACAGTCGTGTCCAACACCTGGTCAACTTCCAGGGAACTCCCCTTCGCCATGGCCAGCTCGTTTAGAACGGTTAGTTCTTCCACGGCGGATTTCAACGTGCGGAGCTCTGTCTCCAGCCGGGCAATTTGATCAGCCCTATCGGAGGGAGACTCCGGGGTCGGATAGCCTTTCATTCGTGTCAGCTCAGGGTATTTACGTTTACCCGTTACCGTTTTTCTCCAATTAAAATTTCCGTGCCGTTTTCAGCAAAAAACAGAGGTCTTTTCGTCGGAGGAAAAGGGACCGCCTTCGCGCGGGTAGCTATTCAGGAACGGGAGGCATGTTCTTTGGCGTAAAAACTGGCCAGCGCCCGATCGACGCTGTCGAAGGTGTCAAAAAATTGTACCAGCTTCGTGATCATCAGGATGCTGTGCACCTTTTCGGCCACGTTGGCAAGTTTTAAATTCCCACCAGCATTTTTTAGTGAGCCCCAGCAGGACATTAACACCCCCAGTCCAGAGCTGTTCAACCATTTTACCTTCCTAAGATCGATGACAACATTGTGAATACCGTCCGCAATCAGGCTTTTGACCTTATCGTGTAGGGTCTGGGTGTCCGGTCCCCCCATCATATTTCCGCTAATGGTCAAAATGGCCACGTTGTTTTGAATTTTTTCTTTAATTTTCATGAAATCCTCCCTTCAGGGTTAATTTAATGTCTTGAAATTGAAAAGTTTGGTTGTTCGCCCGCGCGGAGCCGCCGGTCGGTTCGCACGGTGGCCCTCTTTCGAGCTTCCTCCCGTTTAATGATGAACAGGGTCATGTCGTCCATTTGCGGCAGGCCCTTGGAGTGCTGAGAAACGGTGTCGAAAACCAATTCCATTAGCTCCGCGGCACTCATGTACCGGTTCTGAATTACCAGTTCTTCCAGGCGCGCTTCCCCGAATTCTTCTTCCTGTTCGTTGAAAGCTTCGCTGATGCCGTCGCTGTAAATGAGTAAAAGGTCGCAGGGATTCAGTGTGAAGTGGGCCTGCTCGTATTTAAGCTCGGGGATGAAGCCCATAACCGGGCCACCGACATCGAGCCGTTTGGTTGACCCGTTGGAATGAAAAAGGAAGGGATTGTCGTGACCGGCATTGCAGTATTGAATGCGGTGCGTCCGGGTATTCAGAATGCCGTAAAACAGGGTGACGAATTTGCTGGAATCGGTGTTCAGGTAAATTAAACGGTTGGCTCGTTGGATGCAGACGTTGGGATCCGCTTCGGTCAGGATTTGTCCCCGCAGCGTGGCCTGCAGATTGGCCATGAGCATGGCGGCGGGCATCCCTTTACCGGAAACGTCTCCCAGGCAAAAGCCGTAGCAATGGTCGGAAATCGGAATAAAATCGTAATAGTCGCCGCCCACATCATTGGCCGGAAGGTTTCGTCCGGCAATCTGGTAACCGGGAATCGAGGGCAGGTCGGACGGCAACAACTTTAGCTGAATTTCCCGCGCCAGCCGAATCTCTTCCTGCAGGAGACGTAAATCCTGTTCCCGTTGGTGCAAACGCACATTTTCGATGACCTGAGCCGATTGAGAGGCAATGATGGAAAGCAGACGCTGCTCTTCCTCCGAGAATCCTTCCCGATTGATTTTGTTGAAAAGAGTGAGGACGCCAATCATTCTCCCCTTTTGAACCATCGGAACGCTTAAGAGCGAATGAATGGGCCAGCCTGCCTCACCGGTTCGGCGAAAACGCCGGTCGTTCTGAAAATCGTTGATTCGCAAGGACTTCCGGTGCTTCAGCATCCAGCCAGTAAGCTGAGTGTCCAGGCGGTACGGCAGTCCCTTTTGGGTATTGTCCGAACGGCGTACCATGGTGTGAAAAGGGGAGGCCGCATCCGTTTCGTCCAGCAACATGACCGCCCCTTGCTCCACCGCAAAGTTTTTGACGCATTTGTGCACAATAATTTCCACTATTTTGTCCACCGATTGGGTGGACGAAATGGTCGTGGCCAGTTCATTCAAAAAGGCTAATTCTTCTACGGCCTTTCGCAGGCGAATATTCTCCCGGCGCAGTTGTTCCAATTCATTTTCCTCCTGGTAACGCATGGTTCCCTCGTAAAACCCGGATTGCCCTTTCTCTTGTCAATAATTAATGAGAAACCTTTCTCAAAGCCGATTAACCCGTTGAGACACATGGCAGTACGGAACCGTCTGGTCTCAAAAGGACGCGTAGAGAAAAATCTGTTTCGACCCTAAAAATTCAATTCTCTTGAAATACAATGAACAAGAGGAAAAGTTGGTTTGGTGGAGGAGTTTTCAGATAATTCCCGGTTTTCCGGTTCTGGCGACCCACAATCCATTAAAATTTAATCATTGTACCTCTAAATAGCAAATTGAAAGCGGGGCAATATATTTTTCCCGGAAGTTAGGCGGGAGTTAACTTCCGGGAAAATACAGTGGTCGGCTTCACTGAGGCAAGTTAAGACTCTGTTGAACCATTAATTTGGGGAGGGTGAAGTGAGGGTCGGTAATGCCAAATTTTTCTAAAATAGGAGCCGGGGCAAAGCGGTACAAAAGTTTCGCTTCTACCTGGCGAATTTTCTCTGCCGGCAAATGGTAAGAGACCGTTACCGGTTTTTCCGGCAGCAGCTTGCGATCCATTAAAATTTGGGTGGCTTGCCAGGGAGGAACCGGTCCGTTGCCTTCCGCATTCGCCAAAATTTTCATAAAGACGGCGGATTTGTCCTCCTTCAGGGGATTGTTTTTCCAGTTCTCCCACACTACCTGACCGTTTTCGTCCCGCCCAACCACCTTTAGCAACACCATTCGCAGAGGCGTACCGGTGGGCAGCGCATGACCGGCGCCGATGTTGGTCAGAGTGATTTGCACCTCACGGTTTTGCGGAGAATAGTGTAATTCCATT
>JAJRXE010000402.1 GCA_024276455.1 Calditrichota bacterium | reverse complement strand
TTCGCGGCGCTGGCGGCTCTTTACTACCGCAACGGGCACTTCGACCAGGCTATTGCGGTTTACCAGCGCTTGCAGCAGCGGCAGCCGAAGAACCTCTCCGCCCTGGAAGCCATTGCTCAGTGCCAATTGGTCAAACAGGATCTCCGGAACTTACGCAAAACCGCCCGAAAAATTTTGCAGATGGAGCCGTCCAACCGGAAAGCCCAGGAAATTCTCGTTTATGTGGAAGCGGTTCTCGGACCGGAAAAAGCCCCCGGCCCCAAACCGGCCGTGCGGACGTTGCAAAAGCAGTCCTCCGGTCGAGCAAATTAGTTCGGTTTCTCAACAAACACGAGGTCGAACCCCATGACGAACCGGTTCACTTATGTAAAAAGAGTAGAATGGTTCCGGCAGATTTTAGTCCGCAAACCTTCTATTCTAATTATTTTAGCTTTGTTGATCCTCCCTTCTGCCGGGCACGCCCAATTTAACATTCTTTCTCTCGCGCCACCGTCCCACTCCCTCACCCACCGCCCCGGCGATCCCATCGAAATCACTTTCGACCGGCCTCTGAATGCGGCCAGCATTTCCGATGCATCCGTCAAAATCAGCGGCAACCTCCATGGTAATTACGGCTTTGATTTCCAATACATATCCGGAGAGAACCGTTTACGTCTCTGGCCACGACCGGGATTCATTCCCGGAGAACAAATTGCCGTTTACCTCTCCCAAAATCTGCAAGCGGAAAACGGGAGCCGTCTGGAGGCGGGCTTTGAAATGCAATTTCAGGTCTCCGTTCCCCTGGGGAACCTGCCTGGCGGAGAATACAAAAGTAGCTTGTTTCTAATTCCCGAAAGCAAACACCAGAACATCAAATTATTGGTTGGAGACTTCGACAAAGACCATTTTCCGGATGTAGCGGTAATCAACAGCGATCAGAACACGCTTTCCATCTGGGAGAACCGGACCCCGGAACGGTTGGAAGCCTATATTATTTACCGGTACTCCTATCCGACCGGCAACATGCCCCTGGACGGTCTGGTGGCCGATCTGGACGACGACGGCGATCTGGATATTGCGGTGGTTAATTTCGGAGATAATTCGGTTTCCATCTTCTGGGGGACAAACGGAACCGAATTTTCCGCCACCACAACGCTGCCGGTAGGTTTTCGGCCTGCCGGCATCACCGGAATTGACTACAACCTGGACGGCAGAATCGACCTGGCGGTGGCACTGTTAGGCGAGGACCGGGTGGCATTGGTGCAAAATCAGGGTAACCGCTCTCTCACCGTGGACACCTACCTGGCGGCCGGAAAAGGGACCAATCTGGTGGCCGCCAGCGATTTCAATCTGGATGGCAAACCGGACCTGGCCGCCGCCAACAGCAGCAGCCGGGACATCTATTTCTATTTCAACCAATCCCCGGGCGGCTGGGAAACCCGAATTTCCGCTCCTTTGAACAAACGGCCCCTGGCAATGGGCTGGTGGAACCTCTACCCTTCGGTGAACGACCTGCCTCCCCTGCCGGAACTGGCGGTGCTGACCTCGGATGTAACCATTCTGGGTAAACCCGGCGCCACCAATCAAACCGAAATCGACTTTCTGGGGATAACGAATTTAAACAATCCACCGGAACTTCTGGACAACCGAAATTACCCGGGCGTTTTACAAACGTTTGCCTTCGGAAACATGGATCCGGACCTGGAAGGAGAGGCTCTGGATTCTTTTCCTGATCTGGACTTAATCTCGGGCGATTATTACCGGGACGTCCTGCAATATCTGGAAAATCTGGGAGGGGGATTATGGGCAGAAAACTTCTCATCGATCATCACAACCAGAATCACATCATCCGGGGAGGAAATTCAGGGAATTGACTCCCTTGCCACCCCCCGCAACATCGTCATCGCCGATTTCAATCGCGATGGCGCCAATGACGTGCTGACATTAGGCCATTTTTCCGCCTACATGCTACTGATTAGTAGCGATTACAAATTCCCCTGTCAATGTGGAAAAACTGTAATCGATTTCGGCGATGTATTTGTCACCCTAACGGACACCTTTCCTCTTTCGATCACCCCCTTGACCTCCCTGGACTTCACTCTTTTTTCCAGCGTCGCAGACACTGTCAATTTTGGAGTTGAACCAACAGAATTACCCATTTTAAACGGACAGAATAACACCCTAAATGTCATGTTTTCGCCTACCGATACTTTATATTTTCAGTCAGAACTATTTATCAACTCCAATCTTTCCTCCCAGGATGAACCGATTGTCATCGAATTGCGCGGTCACGGAATCGCGACCGAAATTTCCACCCGACCGGACACCCTGGATTTCGGCAATGTGCCGCCGGATTCCACCAGAACCCTGGAACTTACTATTTTTAATGGTGGGAATACAGAACTTCGCATCGACAGCCTCAGGAATTACTTACCCAATTTCCGTTTACCCACTCACTCTTCTTTTGTCATACCGGCATTCGATTCAACCATCGTATTGGTTTCATTTACTCCAAACACTCTCGACGAATATACAGACACCCTGATTATATACAGTAGTGATCTTCAAAACCCCCGTCTTCCGGTGGTGATGAAAGGGCGCGGCGCCAACGCCAAACCAATCATCACTTCGCCCGACAGTATTACAGTAGTGGAACACCAGTACTTCTCTTACCTGGCCACTGCCGAAGATCCGGACGACAATCCAGTGGAGATTTTCTTCCAGCACCTTTCCCCCTGGATGAAAGTGGACGGCGACAGTGTATTCGGTGTACCGCCGGAAGGTGCGAAGGACACCTATTTCTTTGTCATTGCAAACGATGGATTCTACTACGACACCCTCCGCGTGAAAGTAGGCGTCGTCCCGGTGAACGATCCCCCGGTTGTTGAGCCAATTACTCCCTTTACCTACTACGAGCGGGATCAAATCACCATAACGGTACGCGCCAACGACCCGGAGAACGAACCCTTGCGCCTGAGGGCTCAGAATCTGCCCGCAGAAGCGACTTTCATCGATCATGGCGACAATAGCGGCACTTTCAGCTGGCAACCACTTTTTCGGTCGGCGGGAACCTACACGATTCCCATCATCGCTCAGGAAACACAATCCCGGCCGGCCCTTGCGGATACGGCTCAGCTGGTTCTCACCATCAAGCGGCTGGAACCGGACCTGGTGGTAGAGAACCTGGAAATTTCCAGGGAAGAGATTCGCCTGAATCAAACCGCCACCGTTACCGTGCTGGTCCAGAACTACGTCGCTCCGGTATTAGAAACCTTCCGGGTGGAGCTCCGGATAGGGTCCCGCCTGCTGGCCGATTCGGTAATACACGGCATGGAAAAAGACAGCGAATTTCTTTTTCGGAAAGAGGTGGTGTTCAACCAGCTCGGCCACATCGAGATTCGTTTCGCAGCCGATGCGGACAACATCGTACGGGAACAAAACGAGGGGAACAACTACGCCAGTCAGACCATTCTGATTGAGAAAGGCCGGCTGATAGTGCGCCCCAATCCTTTCACTCCCAACAACGACATGAAAAACGATCGGGCAATATTCGACATGAACGAACTGGCGGTTCGCAATCCCAGGCTGTTCATTTTCGATTTCAACGGCAGACGGATTCGGAGCATCACCGAACACCAAGACAACATTATGGTGTGGGACGGGCGGGATGAAACAAGCAAAGAACAACCGCCCGGGGTTTATCTTTACCTGCTAAAAGATGGAGATCAAAATGTGGCACAGGGTTACATTGTACTGGCCCGTTAACCTGGCATCCCTTGTCCTGGCTATTTTAATGGCAGGAGC
>JAJRXE010000401.1 GCA_024276455.1 Calditrichota bacterium | reverse complement strand
TATTGCTAAAGAAAACGCCGTTAAAGTGATCGAATGCAATCTGCGGGCCTCGCGAAGTTTTCCTTTTGTCTCTAAAATTCTCGGACAAAACTTCATCGCGGTGGCCACCCGGGCTATCATGGGAGATTCTCCGGCAGTGAACGAACCCCCATTGTTCGACTTGAATTACGTGGGGGTAAAAGCTCCCCAGTTCTCTTTTACCCGCCTGGAAGGGGCTGATCCCACCCTGGGGGTGGAAATGGCTTCTACCGGCGAAGTCGGTTGTCTGGGGAACGATTTCAACGAAGCCTTTCTTAAGGCGCTGCTATCGGTGGGATTCCGTTTGCCCATTCGCACCGTACTGCTCTCCACCGGTTCCATCGAATCCAAGGCGGAACTGCTGCAAAGCACCCGGTACCTGTTAGAACTGGGCGTGAAATTTTACGCCACCCGCGGCACGGCAGAGTTCATGAAAGCGAATGGAATTCCGGCCAGAGTACTCCATTGGCCGCTGGAAAAGGCGCGACCCAACACGGTGGATTACATTAAAGAAGGGAAAATCGATCTGGTTATTAACATTCCCAAAAATTACCAGGAAGAGGAATTGACCAACGACTACATTATTCGCCGCACGGCAGTGGATTACGACGTTCCGCTGATTACCAATCGCCAGCTGGCCATGCGATTGGCCGAAGCCCTGGCGCGTACCCGCCTGGAAAATCTGGAGATCAAAAGCTGGATGGAATATCTCCGCCCTTCTTAAACCGGGGACAATATTTGGGGGATGGAGAAGGGGTAAATAAATCGAGCACGTACAGAACTTTCCGGAATTTGACAAGGAAAAAAATCGCCCCTCTAATGTAGATTCCTCGCTCACCTAATTTTTACAATGCAATTTGGCCTTTCCCATTACGGTCGGGGGGATGATCGTTTTCTATTGGTTCATATTGGAAGGCCAGAATTTTGCGATTATCGAGGGCTTTTTTGCGTTACGTCAAAGATTTCCGCTGCAAAGAATATTATTTTTTACAACTTTTCGACTTTGAATCGCTGATTATTTTTGAAACTTCCTCCGGGAAAGGGATTTTCCCGAAATTTTGCCTGCTCAATTACATTTTTAAAAGGGGGAATTGGACATGAAATACGGTTTCTGGATTTGGGTATTGGGGGTACTGATTGGAACTTCCTGTACCAGCAGTAAACCTCCTCTGGAAAAGGGTTTGAGTCGGGAACATCGGAAGGCAACGTCTTCAGCTTTATCGGCGACCGCAGAGCTGGGGATTGCCGATACATTGATTCAATTATTTTCCCGGGGAGGGGTTACAGGTCTAACTTCCGGCTGCGAGCTCCGAAGCGACGGTCGAATCCGGTGGTTTACCAAGAATCTCAAGGGTGAAATGGTTCAGGAAAAAACTACCCAAATTCCCGGGGATAGTATTCGCCAGGCTCTTCTGGAACTCCAGAACACCGGGATTTTCGAGCTTTCCCTCCAGGAAATTGGGAATATGACCCATTTCCTGGTGTATCGGGATCCCAGACGAAGATTTACCCTTTCCTGGGTGGCGGACACGGAATTGCCGCCGGCATTTCGCGAGTGGTACCACAAATACCAGCTCCGTTGTCAAGAATGGCAGAAATCCCATTAATTCAATATAATCACCAAATTAAAGGGGGTGTTTTATGAAGTTGAAGGTGTTTTCGGTATTCTTGTTCGGTTTTCTGTTGTTCAGTGGGGGATTAAGCGCAAAGGAAGGGAGTTCTTTGCTGGAACAGTGGTTACAGGTAAAAGGCCACAAAAAAGCCTTACCAGCTCAATCGGTAGCTCCTTCGTTTTCCCTGAATAGACAGGCTTTGCGGCTTTACCGGCCCGCTTCTTCATCGCAAGCGCTGCAGTCCGCTCCCGACGAATCCTCTTTTAAAGCAAACCCGGCCGAGGTTCGGCAACGTTTTCAATCGGCTCTGCAACAGGCTTCTCAACTGGTTCAATGGAAAATTTACTGGAATCATATCCACGGAACTCCCCAGTTTATCATCGATATCGAAGACGATACCCCTCTGAAACGCCTTGGTGCGGCTGCCTCCACTGAGCGGATAGCCCGGGAATTCATTCAGCAATATCGTAATCTTTTCCAGATAGCCGACCCGGAAAACGAGCTGAAGCGCCTGGCAAAGCTGCGGGATGAATTCCAGAAAGAACATATCGTTTTTCAACAGGTGATTCAGGGCATTCCGGTGTGGGGCAAAGACCTGGTAGTCCATTTGAATCCTGATGGAAGGGTGTATGCCTTCAATGGTCATTATATTCCCACCCTTCAACGTCAATTTGCCACCGTCACCCGGCTCGACCGGGAAAGCGCCATCCAGATTGCCACCAACCATCTGGCCCCTGAAATACCCATCGAAACCTTTAGTCCGGTTCTGCAGCAATTGCTGGATTATCAGGGACCGGAGGCTAAGCTGTACTATTGGGAGAATAGCCAGACTGGTAGGGTTCACCTGGTCTGGCATGTGGCCATTCGACCCAATCTCCGCGACTATTATTACTATTTTGTGGATGCCAACACGGGCGAAGTTCTGGAGCGCTACAATAATACCCAATTTGATGGACCCGCCACCGGTCAGGGGATCGATTTAAACGGACAGACTCGAACGCTCAACGTGTATCTGAGTCAAGGGGTGTATTATATGGTGGATGCCAGTCGTCCGATCTGGCAGAGCAACCAGAGCGATCCGATCAACGATCCTAAAGGCGGATTAGTAACGCTCGATGCCCGCAACAACGATTTGACCTCGAAAACCACCATTTACCATGTTGCCTCGAACGACAATCAGTGGTCAGATCAGGTCTCGGTTTCGGCCCATTTTAATGTCGGAAAGGTGTTTGAATATTATTACAACATCCACAACCGCCAGGGAATTGATGGACAGGGAGGAACCATTTACTCGATTATTCATGTGACCTCGGAAGGTCAATCCATGGAGAATGCTTATTGGAATGGGAAGGTGATGGCCTATGGAGATGGTGGACAAATGTTTAAACCGCTGGCGGGTGCGCTGGATGTGGCCGCGCATGAAATGACCCATGGAGTGATTGAGCGTACCGTTAACCTGGAATATAAATTCCAGTCGGGGGCGTTGAATGAGTCCCTGGCAGACATTTTTGGAGCCATGGTGGATCGCGACGATTGGAAGATGGGAGAAGATGTGGTAAAACCAGGGGTTTTCCCGGGAGGCGCATTGCGAGATCTGGCGGATCCCCATAATGGAGGAAGCTCTCTGAATGATCCCGGTTGGCAACCGACCCACATGAGCGAATACGTAAACCTCTCGATTGACCAGGACAATGGGGGCGTTCATGTGAACAGTGGAATCCCCAATAAAGCCGCTTATTTGATGGCCAATGCCATCGGGCGCGATAAGACCGAAAAAATTTATTACCGGGTAATGGATGCCCGTTATTTAAATTCCCAATCGAATTTTGTGGATATGCGCAATGCTTGTGTCCAGGCGGCGAAAGACCTCTACGGTGACAACAGCCCGGAAGTTCAGGCGGTGAATAACGCTTTCGATCAGGTGGGGATTACCGGCCAGGGATCGACTCCGGATCCGGAATTGCCCCCGGTGCAGGGGCAGGAATGGTTTGTCGCTATCGGCACCAACGATTGGCTGCCCTATTTGGTGAAGGATGATGTGTCCCAGATTAATGTGTTGACTCAAACCCTGGTGTATCCCTATTCCAGCAATCCTGTGACCATTACCGACGATGGCTCTACCATTTTCTTTGTGGATGTGAACAATTACATTCGTATCATTGGCTCGGACGGTAGCAATGAACAGATCATTAGCAATGAGGGCGTCTGGTCAGCTTTATCCGTTTCGCCCAATGGGCAGTTTTTAGCGGCCAATACCATCTATCAGGATAGTGTACTCTATGTGTTTGATCTCACCGGGCAAAATCCAACCCGGGTATTTAAATTGTACCAGCCCACTTCGCAAGAAGGGGTGTACGATTATGTGACCCTTTATTCCGATGCCATGGATTGGGACCTCAGTAATCGTTTTATCTTATTCGATGCCTTCAATAGTATTCCCCAGCAGAACGGCGATTCTCTGGAATTCTGGAACATCAACATTCTGGATATTACTACCGGGCTTATCTTTCCGGTTTTCCCGCCTCAACCGGAAGGCATCAGTATGGGCAATCCCTCCTTCGCCCAGACGGATGATAATATTTTTACCTTCGATTATGTGGACTTTAATCAGAACAGCGATATTATCATGGCCGCCAATATGTACACCGGTGCGGTGGTATCCGTGTATGAGAATGGAGATGCAATCGGTTACCCCAATTACACCACTCAGGATGATGGGATTATTTTTCAGACCTGGGTAACCGACCAATATGGCAATACGGATTTTGGGGTCGCCTTTCAGCCACTGGCAAGTAATAAAATAACCCCTTCCGATCCGGCGCAAGCCTTGATCAGCGGTGGAATTCGGCCCAAGTGGTTTGCCGTCGGTTCCCGTCCCACGGGAATCGAGAAAACCAATGCCCGGCTACCTGAAGGATTTCGACTGGGAACCAACTATCCCAATCCCTTTAATCCGGCGACAACCATCCCCTTTGCCGTTCACCAAACGGCACGGGTGCGGATTGATGTGTATGACAATCTCGGTCGGAAAGTGAAAACGCTGGTCAATGAGCAGCTGGCGCCCGGAAGTTACCGGGTGCGCTGGGATGGTCGGAATGACCGGGGGACCTTGATGTCCAGTGGGGTGTATTTTTATCGAATGGAAATCCGCAACGGGGATCGGCTGGTTTTCTCCCGCCATCGCAAAATGGTTCTGTTGAAGTAAACCGTCGAATTTTGGGGCCGATCTCCAGGGTTGTCTCTGAAATTGAATTGAGGGAATGTTTTTACAACGGAATTCTTGACCCACCCCTCCCGGCAACAGGCAGGGAGGGGCTGGGGGAAAGCTTACCATTGGCTACCCGGGTCAACATTGGACCTATTATTACCCGGACCAATGCTTTTTGAATAGTTCCCTTGACCTTTTCCATAGAATGCATTTCCACCTGAGGCGAGAAAAAAGCAGTTGCGGGATTAGTGAGAAAGATGTTTTCCCGAAGGGGAAAAAGCGGTGAATTTTGAATCCCGGCACCCGAGTTGAGTAACGAATTGCAAAAGGTAATGAAAACCTGGTATTGGGGTTGAGAGTTAAGAATTTATTTTTCAGGATATTTTTTCCGGGTTGCTTTTCTTCTCAACCACTTTAACTCCAGTCGCCGGCTGTTACGCCGAATCTGATTCTCGTCCGCCTGGCGCTGTTTGGCGGTTTCTTACCGGTGCCCTTCCATCAAATCGTAGCGAATCTGAATGCTCAGGTCGCCCACCAGCCGCAGCAGCTTGTCTACTTCCTGTTCCACCAGCTTGTTGTCCTGGACAATCTCGGAGAAAAAATCGATAAATTTTCCGAACGCCACCAGCACCTGGGAGCTGGCCACAAAGGAAATTTTCTGATTCAAAATCCGCAGGCGAATTAAATCCTTGTAACTCACCGATTCTTCCAGAATAATATCCTCGATGTAATCCAGCAATTGGGTGTAAATACTGGATTTCAATTCCATGAATTTGAGGTTCTCTTCCTTCAGCAGCTCCACTTCGGTCTGCTTGTTCAGCAGGGCGGCGGTGATGAGGATGGTAATAATCGCTCCCATGATGGCGGCAATGATTTCCTGCGAAAAAGGAAACCCTTCCGACAATCGATAGGAATACCGCAGGAAAGCATAGGTGGAAATGGTCAGAACAATTCCCAGAGAAATAAAAATAACCCGGTCGCGTTGTAGTCTGGTCACGGTATCGTTCCTCGTTTCGATTTTGCTTTCTTAATAAAATAAAGTTCTGATAGGAAAAATCCAACGGTATTCCTTGGTAAATTGAGATTCGGCGAAAATTTTCGGGGGTCGCACCGGTAGGTGTCCCCGGAAATTTAGTCAGCACAAAATCTTGGGGTTAAAAGAATGCCTTTTTCGCCCACGGAAAACACGGATAGGACGGATTT
>JAJRXE010000400.1 GCA_024276455.1 Calditrichota bacterium | reverse complement strand
TGTTTTTATTAATGTTAAGGTTTTTCTTATTGATTTTTCCGGAAATTTGACAGGGAGAATTGGTGATTGTATTCCCTGGGGATGAAGAATATTCTACAAATCCATCTGAAGAATATTCTTCAATTTTGGAAGATGTTGCGCCCCGGCGGGGCCAGCACCGCAATTCTGTAAAGCGAGACGGCGGTTGAGGGATTTACGAGGCGTTTTTTCCTTTGATTTTGCCGCCAATTTGACTAAAATAAGTTTGAAAGAAGCAGGGAGGAAACGCATGAAACGGCGGCAATTTTTACAGGTGAGTCTTTTTTCTCCCTTTGTTTTCCGGGCTTACGCTCTGGGAGCTCCGGGTACCCGCGTCCGGTTCATTCCGGGCTCCGCCAGAGCGTTAGATTACCTCTATGTGAAAGGAAGCTACCGGGAGATCGGCTACCAGATTGGGACCCATTTCCGGAAACATATTCAAAGCGTGCTGAAAATCCGGGAGGCCTGGTTTACTGACTTACTCCAAACCATTGACACCCCGGGTGGAAAGAAATATTCGGCGGAACTCAAACGCCTTACCCGGAAACATTTTCCCCAATACTTAGAAGAACTGGAAGCAATGGCGCTGGGAGCCGGCCTGGACTTTAAAGCCATCTGGGCGTTGGCAATCAAATCGGAGCTGGGGGCCCTGGAGCCGGAGGAGCCGGGTTGCTCTACCATCTACTATTCCGCCGGGGAAAAACAGTGGCTCTTCCACAACGAGGACGGCAACGACGCTTACCGTAATCAAATGTTTCTTGTCCATGTGCAACCTCCCTCGGAAGTAAGCTTTACGTCGCTGGTTTACCCGGGAATTTTAACCGGAAACGGGCCATCGCTGAATCGCTTCGGTATTGTTCAAACCACCAACTACATCAGCACTACCCGGCCGCAGGTGGGGATTCCCCGCTACGTGCTGGGACGCGCCATTCTGGAAGCCCGCAGCCTGCAGGAAGCGGTGCAAATCGCCACCATGGAGCCCCGAACGCACCCCTACCACCACAATCTGGTCAGCCTGAGCGAACAAAAATACCTTTCCTTGGAAACCACTCCCGGGGAAACAGCCCGGATTGCGCCCCGGGGAATCTACTTCCACACCAATCACCTGATTCTAAAAAAGACCCATCGTTACCCTTACGAGCAGCCAGAATACAAACAATCCTCCTCCCTTTCCCGCTTTCGGGTCATCGAAGCGGAAACCGCAAAACTCCGCCAACGTGACCATTTACAACCCCACGATTTCCTCAGCGTTCTCTCTTCTCACCAGAACGCTCCCTATTCCCCCTGCCGCCATCCCCAAGGAGAGGTCAAGGGACGTACACTGGCCACCCTGTTTCTCGACATTCGTAATCGAAAGTTCCGCCTGTACCGGGGAAATCCCTGCCAATCCGTGACAGAGGAACATTACACGGATTACTATCTGTAACTCCTCCGAAGTGAAAATTCCTCCATTTCAAAATGTACCTCACCTGCCTGGTGACTTTAGTCATAAAACTCTCCGTTCGGCTCTTTTATTTAAAAAGTGTTGATGTGAAAATAAAATAGTTCGGACGAACGAGGGAAACAGTCTTTCGCGGCGGTTCGAATTTTCCTGACTCTGACGGTTTTCTCCCCATTCTGGAGCGGTTTTTCTGGAAAACAGGGTGAAAAGGTCTTTACTATTTATTGAAAATTACCAGCAACCCGAAAGGGGACAAGGTGATCGGGAAAAT
This sequence comes from Calditrichota bacterium, assembly GCA_024276455.1. Taxonomy (GTDB): domain Bacteria; phylum Calditrichota; class Calditrichia; order RBG-13-44-9; family RBG-13-44-9; genus JAJRXE01. The sequence continues at coordinate 3,180 of JAJRXE010000400.1, read as the reverse complement.
TTTTCATGACGTTAAACGAAGGAGGACTTTGCAATGACTCTTTCTTTGCCAAAACGGGAAAATAACAAATTAAACCTGCTTTTTTTCTCATTCGCGCTTATTTTCGTTTTATGGCATCTTGCGCTGGCAGCGGACACATTTCGGTTGACCCCCTACAAATACTCCAATACCGAAGATTTAAACGCAGCGGTAAAAAGCCTGTTTGGAGAGAATGCTACCCTGGCAGATTGGAACAGCATTAAAAATTATGTGGGAAGCGACCTGAGCCTTCTGCAACGTTTCTACCAATTAATTGGCCTGCAGGACGAACAAACCGCTCTGGTCTGCTGGAATGGGGAACGGTACTGGGCCGGCACCGATCGACACTATTTCATTCAGCGCTTCGACAACGGCGCCCCCTGGGACTTTCTGATTCACGACCAGATCGGTTCGCTTTACCTGGGATCCTGGAACAACATTACCATGAATGTACTGGCTAAAACGTACGACGACACCAGCTTCTACCGCCTGACACCCAACACGTACGATGAGCAGGTTAACATGGACAGCATTTTAACCGCGGTTTTTGGCTGGAATGCGCATCTGGTGGACTGGGACGAACTTAAAGCCAAAATTGGTGACGACCTCACCAAACTGGCTGAATTTTACCGTCAGATTGGTTTGCGCAACCAGGAAGCCGCCTGGGTGTGCAAAGGCGGAGAGCGCTTCCAGACCTCCTACCGTCACTACTTTATCCAGCGCTTCGACGAAGGTAAACCTCTCGGATTTCTGGCTTTTGACTCCATCGGTTCCCTCTATCTGGGTTCCTGGTACGATATCTATATTAACATTCTGGCCAAAACCAGAACCACCTTTACCGGCTTAAGGGAAACCCGGGGCACCTTACCCCGCCAGGTTGAACTGCTTCCGAACTATCCCAATCCCTTCAACCCGATAACCACCATTGAATTTCGGCTGCCCCGTTCTCAATTTGTGGAGCTTACCATTTACAACGCGGCCGGTCAGGAGGTAAAGAAGCTGATTTCCGGCCAGATGAGTCCCGGAATCCACCGGGTTCAATGGGATGGAAAAGATTTGCCCAGCGGTATTTATTTCTACCGCTTACAGACCGGGGGAACCGCTCTCGTTCGCAAAATGATCCTGCTCAAATAATCCGCGGCACCAGGACGTTCCGAATAAAAAAAAGCCCGGGGCTTTCGGTACTTCCCCGGGCTTTGATTGTTAAAAGGTTGCCGCTGCCACTTACTTCATCAGATTCATCATTTTTACCTGGCTTTTTCCTTCCACATTCAATTCGTAGAAGTAAATTCCGGATGGCAGCGAACTGGCGTCGAATTGAACGGCATGCACACCAGCCGTCATCGGCCCATCCAGCAGGGTTTGAATCTTCTGCCCCAGCACATTGTAGATATTGAGCATCACATGGGCGTTATTCTGGAGGGTGAATTCAATCGTGGTACCCGGATTGAAGGGATTCGGGTAATTCTGTTTTAGCACAAACCCATCAATGGCGAGCACCGCGCTCTCATTCTCAATTCCGGTCACTTCCTCGGCGGTCAGGACGACGAAATTGCTCACCTCACTGGAAGAAAAAGTCACCGTATTAGTGGAGGGATCCACCACGGCATCACTCACTTCCACCCAGGAATTGGTTTGATCATCCCAGTACTTCACCTGAATGGTGTTTTCGTTCATATGAAATCCCTGCACCTGGATGTCGTTGTAATGCAGATGAAATTCCACCTGGTTGGCAAAATTCATGTGACCGCCACAGTTTCCACCCTGCCACATGGCATTCTGCCCGTCGGGAAAGAACACCCCGATTTCGTAACCGGCAAACACATGCTGATTTTCGGTGTTGGGGATGTTCTGGGGGAATAATTCCAGCATCTGGCAGAAAATCGAGTCGGGAATCATCATCCCGTGGTGACCCATATTCTGGTGCCAGCCGGGACGCACTTCCATCCAGTCTTCGGGATCGAACGGGGCGTGTACTTTGCGGGAGCGATCCATGTCGCGATGCATCCAGCCGCCGCCAAGGTGGGGACCAATTTGGGACGAATCCCGCCAGGCCAACCCGTTGATTTCGTACACCACCACCATCGGGAACGCCATGCTGTCAATCAGGCCGCCAACAACGGAGATTTGCTCGCCGTCTTGCGGACGGGTCGCCCCGGATTCCGGTTCGTACCAGGGCGGTCCGAAATTCAGGAAATAATCCGGCGTTCCATCCCCGTCTTCATCCAGGAAATACTTGGCGAAGATGAAGGTGGTGTCCACCAACGCCGTCCCGCTCAAACTTACGGTGCGAAGTGAATCGTGCATCCAGCCAAAAGCAAAACCGTAGCAATTCTCTCCGTTGTGTCCACCGAAACGGCCGTGACCTCCCATGCCGGTCCAGAACGGTTCGTACGGTTCCCGCCAGAACTCTCCGTTGATTTCGTACACCACAATCACCGCGTAATCTCCGGCGTTCTCATCGTGCATTCCACCAGTGATGGTAACCACATCCCCATTGTTGGGCCGGGTGGCATTGCTGCTGTCCGGCTGGTACCAATACGGTCCAAAATTCAGATGGTAATCGATGACTCCGTCACCGTCTTCATCCAAAAAATAAACCGGGTGTAGCATCGTCGAGTCAACGATTACCGTTCCGGTCACGGTGACCAGAGTTAACGAATCGGGATGAAAATACCCGTTCTGGTGATGGTTACTCTGGGAAAAGGCCGTGAAGCTAAGAAGCAGCATCATTATTAAGGCCAGTAAACCAATTGTTTTGAATTGTAACATCCTTACTCCTCCTGTATTTAATCCATTTGTTTGCCTACCATTAAGGACAATATTCATGCCAGGAAAAATATTTTTAGCCGTATCTACCTGAAATTTAAAGACTTATTTATTTTACAACCTCTCTCCAACGGAAATCCCCGGGAAACCGGCTAATTTTTCCCGGCAAATTCTGCAAAACACCCTGCAAATTTTGCATTCTTACCGGAATTCCAGGCGAACGGACACCAGGTAAAAAGAGACTTCCCCATATCACCTGCTTTCCCGGTGAAAATGTCGCCGGAATGCGTTCAGAAAGGAAACGCACATGCCATTTAGAAATTCATCTGCAGGGAGAGAAAAAACGGTTGGAGCGGACTCCACCGGCCGTTAAAAGCCGCTTTCAATTGAATC
>JAJRXE010000399.1 GCA_024276455.1 Calditrichota bacterium | reverse complement strand
GCGGTTCATGGCATCGGCAACCTGATGGCGGCTCAGAAGGTCGTGCAATTCCTGCTGGTGAATTTGAGCGGAAGCGGCACTCTCCAGGAACCAGCCGATGAAAATGATCCAGAGACCGTTGCCCACGTTGCCGGTAAAGATTTGCAGCATTCCCAAATAAATGAACAGGAAAGCGAAGAAGCGCCCCACATTTCCAGCAATGATGGTGGCCTTGCGCAAATTGTGTGTTACCGCCCAGACAATGGCCCGGAAAACCCGTCCGCCGTCCAGGGGAAAGCCGGGAATCAGGTTAAACACCGCCAGAATGATGTTGATATACGCCAGGTATTTAACCACCGCCAACAAAGGCGAAAATCCCACCGTAAGCGGTTCCAGCAAATAGAGAATTGCCCCGATGGAAAAGCTTACCAGCGGTCCGGCCAGGGCAATCCAGAATTCCGCCTTGGCACTGCGCGGCTCCCCGGCAATCTGGGCCACTCCGCCAAACACCATCAGGGTAATGCTGCGTACCGGCAGATCGAAGCGGTGGGCCATGTAAGAGTGTCCCAGTTCGTGCAATAACACGCTGGCAAAAAGCAGCAAAGAGGTAATCATCCCCAAAAACCAGTACAAGTAAGAGGGCCAATCTTTAAACTCTCCGGGGAAGTAATTCTGCGCCAGGGACCACGACAGCAAGCCAAAAATCAAGAACCAGGAAAAATCCACCCCAATGGGAATCCCCATGATTCGGCCGATGGAAATGTTCTGTTTAAACATGATGGAGTCCGTGTTTATTGATTACCTTGAATTTTCTGTCGCACCGAACAGACGCGCTGCGACCCGTCTCTCCAAAGTTTAAAAAACTTTTCCAAAATTCAAAGTCCCGAAGGAAAAATTTGTTGATTAACCCCGGACAAGGAAATTTTTAAAATGCTCCTGAACTTCGTCTATTCTTTTTAAATTGGCCATTACAAAAAGACTGACAAAAAATTTACCTTTTGATCAAATTCACTTGAATTTGACCGAATAAGAGTAAAAGTAGCAAAAACAGGCAGGGAAATTTTACCCATGAGTAAACATCTAATTATTTTACATGGCTATTTGTTACAGGGAACCGGTTCAAACATTTACGTGGCCAACATTGCCCGCTCCTGGAAGGCGCTGGGACACGCCGTTACGGTGGTGTGCCAGGACCGGCAGGCGGCAGAACCCCCCTTTGTGGACGAATATTTCGGGCCGCAGGACGACCTTCCGGCCCGGCCGCCCTCTCCCGGCAGGCTCCGGGTCGTGGTGCCGGATATCCGCGACTTGTTGCCAGTGTACGTGTTCGACCGTTACGACGGTTACCAAGTGAAAACCATTCCGGAAATGAGCGCGGAGGAGATCGAAACCCACCTTCAGCTCACGGCATCCGCCCTTCGCCGCATAGTGGAACAGCAGGGTGCCGACCTGGTGCTGGCTAATCACGCCCTTTTCGGGCCGCTGATTGCCCGCCGGGCCCTGGAAGGGACCGGGGTGCCCTACCGGGTAAAAATTCATGGCAGCGCTATTGAGTACACTCTGGTGCCGCATCCGGAATTGATGCCGTACGCGGTGGAAGGGCTGGCCGGTGCGGAGACCCTTTTTGTGGGAACCCGCTACGTGCAGGACCGGGTTTCGGAGGTTTTCGCTCCCTTTGCGGAGGAAATTGGTCTGGCAAACAAGCTGCGGATTGTGCCGCCGGGAATGGATCCCCAGCTTTTCGATCTGCCTGACGGTTTTGCGGCGAATCAGCGGCGCTTCCTGGAAAAGGTCCGGGAACACATCCGGCAAAATCCCGCGGGGCGAAGGAATCCTTCCCTGCCGGAGACCACCTCTCTCTCGCCGGACGAACTGCACCAGGAATTGTTAACTCTGGCGGACAGCTACGATCAGCGGGCCGTGGACGCCAACCTGCCGGAAAAATGGCCCGATTTACGGGAAGATGAACCGGTAATTCTCTACTTCGGTAAGTTTATTCCCGCCAAAGGCGTGGGAGAAATTGTGCTCACCATTCCGAAAATCCTGCAGCAAATACCGCAAGCCCGGTTTATTTTTGTGGGATTCGGTTCCTACCGTGAACATCTGGAGGGAATGCTGTTTGCACTAAAACAGGGTGATGCCGAAGCCTTTGCCGCCTTTGCCCACGCCGGGCAATTTGTGGAGGTGGCGGATGTGCAACGTTGGTTTCGGCCGCTCTCGCCGGAAGCGTCCCGGCGGATTACCGTTACCGGTATTCTGGATCACGACACCTTGCGGGAGCTGTTGCCGCTGGCCAGCTTGGTGCTGGTGCCCAGCAAATGGCCGGAGGCCTTCGGCATGGTGGCAGTGGAAGCCCTGGCAGCCGGGGTGCTCCCGCTTTGCAATTACCACGCCGGCCTGAGGGACGTGGTGGAGGAAGTCCGGCGAGCCTCGCCTCAGATTGCCGATCTAATGAGCCTGCACCGCCAGCGCTTCGTGGAAGAATTACCGGAAAAGGTGGAAAACGCCCTGAACTTCCTCTTTCCGAACGGTTTCGCCGATCAGAGCAAGCGACGGGAGGTTGCCCGGCAACTGCGCCGCATTGCGGTGGAGAATTTCTCCTGGGAAGGGATTGCAAGAAAATTGATCGAATAGTCCCTCCAAAGTTCCAGAACTTTCCAAAATGCCAGAAATATTTTCTTAAAATGGTTGAAATAGTAAAAACATCATCACAAAGGTTGCTTTTTTTACCTAAAAACAATACATTAAAAAAAATACATTTGTTTATGGAAGATCGGGTAAATCGAAAAATCATCAGAAAATTTAAATTGGGTGAGGAGCCTAAAGATTATCATTACTGGCTCAAACAACCTTACTGGAAACGATTAGAAATGGTGGAACGCCTTCGTCGGGAATATCATGGGTACACGAATGATTCTCAGCCAAGACTTCAAAGAGTTTTTCGAATTGTTAAACGCAAATAAAGTTCGCTATCTGGTAATAGGCGGATATGCCGTAGCATTATACGGCTATCCGCGCTATACGAAGGACATTGATGTCTGGATATATCGGGAAGAAAAAAATGTTAAACGTTTACTCAAAGCTTTGAATGAATTTGGATTTTCTTCTTTAAATTTGAAGATAAAAGATTTTATGGATCCCGAACAAGTTATTCAATTAGGTTACCCTCCAAACCGGATTGATTTATTAACGGATATTCCCGGTGTAAAATTTGAAGATTGTTATCAATCTCGCAATGATGTTGAAATAAACAATGTAACCGTCCATTTCATTGCTTTAGACGATTTAAAAAAATCAAAAAAAGCTACCGGCAGACATCAGGATTTGGCTGATTTAGAAAATCTTCCTTAAGGTTCTCTTTTCAAGAAATGTCTTCACCCTCTTTCCTTTTTAAAACCATCGTTGCAACCACTGCCGTCATTCCTGCCACCAGAAAGGTCATAATACGGGCGGTAACCACCTGTTCCATTCCGCTGCTGATCCACCCGATGGTGAACACCATGCCCACCACGATGGTAGCTAGCACTGCCCGACCGTGGTAGCGTTTCCAGAAAAGGGTAAATAAAATCACAATGGAAAAGGTACCGCCAATGCCGGCCCAGACGTAACCCACCAGGGTGTAAATGAGATTGGAGGGCGAGAGGTAGGCCACGATGAGCGCAATAATGGCCAGCGCCGCGGTCACCAACCGCGATTGCCACAAAGCCTGCCGTTCGTCCTTTCCTTCGGTGCGTAGCAAATTTTCCGACAATTCGGTGGAAGAAAGAATGAGCAGGGAGTCGGCGGTGGAAATCATGGCCGCAATGGCGCCGGTAATCAGAATGGCGGCAATGGCGGGCGGGAACAACTCCAGCATGACCTTCGGCATCACGTACTCCGGATCGGCCAGTCCTTTCGGCCCGAACAGGGCGATGCCAATCCAGCCGATGGAAAGCGCCCCGATGTAGGCAATCACCGTCCACACAATCCCGATGTTCCGGCCGATTTTTGCCTGCCGCTCATCTTTAATGGCCATAAAGCGCATGCTCAACTGCGGTTGCCCGCCCAGATAGCCGAAAAACCAGGAAAGACCACCCATGATGGTCACTCCCAGGGCAAAACCGCTGGCGGCGCCGGTGAAAGAATGATACTGGGGCCCTGCCATTTGTAACGCTTCAAAAATGGAGTGAGCGAACACATCCGGGCGGCTGCTCAGGGCAATGATGCCCACAATGGGTCCCAGAATCAGAGTGGTGATCATGACGATGGCCTGAACAACATCGGTGTACACGACGCTCCGAAAGCCCCCGTAAATTGTGTAAGGAATAATGACCGCCGCGGTAATGAGCATCCCGATTTGCGGCTTCAGGTGAAACATGGTGTAAAGGGTTTTGCCCCCGCCCAAAAACTGGGCGCCCACGTAAAAGAAGAAAAAGAACACAATGGTTAAGCTTCCCACGGTACGAATCTTTTTCTCCACTTCCCCGTGTTTCCGGGCTATGTACTCCGTAAAGGTTTTTACCTGGTAATGCTCCGCTTCGGCTCGTAAGCGCCAGGCAATGGCCGCCCAGGCGGTGACGATACCGGCAACGCAGCCCACCGCCGTCCAGATGCCAATCAACCCGGAAGCGTACGCAAATCCCGGTAAGCCCAGTAACGCCCAGGACGATTCTCCGGTAGCACGTTCGGAGAGCGCCGCTGCCCATCCCGGCAAACTCCGACCGGCAATGGCGTAATCTGCGTCCGTCTTTACCTTACGTCCCTGGTACAATCCCCACAATACCAACAGAGCAAGGTAAGTAAACATGACGATTAAAATCTGGGTCTGGTACTCCATGGTCTTAGCTCTCCTTCACCTCTTTTTTCCTCACAAGGAAGATTTTAGCGGAAGGAGGCGAAAAAATCAAAAAGATTTTCAAAAAATTGAAATTAGAATATTCTGCCTGTCCGGTTGCCGGGCACTTTTTCGGGGAATCCACCAGGCAATTCCCCAAACGGAAGACAACGTTCTCTTCCCCACTGTTTCGGGGAAGAGGCCCTGAACGGAACAATTCTTGTGAAAAAAATCGAAAAAAATACTTGAAAAAAATGTTTCCATTTCTTATTTATTAGGAAAGTTTTTACGGGATCGGAATTTGATCCTGTTAGTAGTTTAACAAAACCAGAAACTCCGAGCCTGCCAGCCTACGTTCGGGCCGTCCCGGATATGGCTGCTGGCCGATGGCGCCAAGCCACTCCTCCCTGGCGAGGAGCAGGGTAAGACTGGAAACGGTCTTGCCTCCCGTGTTTGGAAAGGAGTGAATATGTCCCCACAAAAACAGCCTCAATCCAGAAATCCCTCCCCTCTCATTGACAATTTCGGTCGCCCTATTACTTACTTAAGACTGGCCGTTACCGACCGCTGCAATCTGCGGTGCACCTACTGCATGCCGCCGGAGGGCATCTCCCTCCTACCGCGAGAGCAGGTGGCCACATTCGAAGAGCTGGAACGTCTGGTGCGCATTTTTGTGGAACTGGGCATCTCTAAAGTGCGAATCACCGGGGGAGAGCCGTTTGTAAGAAAGGACCTGCTTCCGTTTCTGGAAAAAATTAAAAAATTACCCGGACTGAATTCCCTGCACGTTACTACGAACGGAGTACAAACGGCCCGCTTCATTCCGCAGCTAAAGAAAATAGGTCTGAATGGCCTCAACCTGAGCCTGGACACCCTGCGGCCGGAGCGTTTCTACCGTATTGCCCGACGGGAATATTTCGAGCGGGTCTGGGAAACGTTTCGCAGCGCCCTGTCCTACGAAATACCATTGAAAATCAACTGCGTGGTGCAGCGGGGAGTGAATGAAGACGAATTGGCGGCGCTGGCGAGTCTGGCGCGTGATTACCCGGTGGAGGTACGTTTCATCGAACAAATGCCATTCGATGGACAGAAACGCCCCATCCATAATCCCGTGCAATATTCCGAAATCGAAGCTTCCTTAAAAACCGCTTTCCCCAATCTTCGGAAACTTCCCCGGACGAACGGCACTGCCCGCTTGTTTTTAATCCCCGGATTTAAGGGACATTTGGGGATTATTGGAGGCTATTCCCGTTGTTTTTGCTCCGCTTGCAACCGTTTGCGGCTGACCGCGGCCGGCATCCTGCACACCTGCCTGTACAACAAAAACGGGGTTAATCTATTGCAACTGCTTCGCGCCGGAGCCAGTGATGGGGAACTGCGCAAAACCGTTTTCCGGATGGTAACCTCCCGTTTCGCCAACGGGCAGCAAGCTGAGGCCGCTTCCCCCAACGCACCGCAAAGCTCCATGGCGAGTATCGGAGGTTGAAAACACCATGAAGGGACGACTAAAAGAAACGGAAAAGGTAAAGAAGAACCAGACCTCCCCTCGGTTACCAAATCGATTTAACCTTTCGGAATGGTCGGGGGCCGTGGGCGATCTGGGGACGTTGTTACCGCTGGCTTTTGCCCTGGTGGTTTACAACGGCTTCCTCCCGGCCAAATTATTTTTACTGTGGGGCATCGTTTACCTGGTCACGGGCTGGTTCTATCGGGTACCGGTATCGGTGCAACCGTTAAAAGCCATGGCCGTTATTGCCATTGCCAAAGGATTTTCCACCGAATTCCTTTCCACTGCCGCGGTCTTCTACGGCCTCTTATTGCTCATTCTGGCCGGTACCGGAATCATTCGCTGGTTGCACAACTGGTTTTCCCCTGCCCTGGTACGCGGAATTCAATTGGGAATCGGCCTCATTCTGGCACAAAAAGCAATTGAATTGGTGCTGGATAAAGGATTTCTGTTGAATCATTCCGCCATTTCCTCCCCATTAAATATTGTTTTGCTTTTACTGGTCGCCACAGCCCTGTGGTTTTTTCAGTTCCGAAAAAAATTTCCCCTTACCCTTCTGCTTATCGTTGGCAGCGTGGTGATCATCAAATTTTCCGGAATAAGTTGGGAGAACCATCAGCAACCGCAGGGGATTTTCACGCTGCTGCCTCCCCGCTGGGATTATTTTCTGGATGCGTTTATTTTTCTGATTCTCCCTCAGCTGCCCCTCACGCTGGGGAATGCCGTGTTCGCCGCAAACGATTCCTGCCACCTTTTGTGGGGTCAGCGTTCCCGCCGGGTAAATCCCACCCGGTTGAGCCTTTCCATTGGTCTCAGCGATCTGTTCATCGGATTGCTGGGGGGATTTCCCATCTGCCACGGCGCCGGGGGAATCGGCGCCCATGCTCAGTTCGGTGCCAAAACCGGTGGCGCCACCATCATCCTGGGAGGCATCTTGATTCTCAGCGCTTTTATTTCCCCCCTTTCCTCTTTTTTATTTCTGATTCCCGTTCCCCTGCTGGCGGCCATGCTGTTGTTCGACAGCTGGCGCATGATGACCCTGGTGCAACGGTTGGACGAAAAAATGGAGATGCTGGTGGCGATTCTGGTGGGAGTCCTCTCTTTCGCCATACGAAATCTGTCCGTAGCGCTGGCAGCCGGATTTTTACTGGAGCAGGGATGGCTGTTTTACCAGAAAAGAATGTTGACTAAAATAGAAGGAAGTGAAGAATGATCGATGTAAGTCCCAAGTTTAACACCCTGCGTTACGCCCGGGCTACCGGCGCCCTGTACGCCAGCCCAGAAACGCTGGAACGGATCAAAAAGCGCATGGTCCCCAAAGGGGATGTATTGCAGGTAGCGCGGGCGGCGGGCATCAGCGCCGCCAAACGCACCGCCGAGTGGATCGTCTTTTGCCACCCCATTCCGCTGGATTGGGTGGAAATCGACTTTCAATTTTCCGAAAAAACCCTGACCGTGCAGGCCGAAGTCCGCTCCGTCTGGAAAACCGGAGTGGAAATGGAAGCCCTGACTGCTGTGACGGCCGCCCTGCTGAATGCTTACGACATGCTAAAACCACTCGATGCGGACTTACGCCTGAGCGACATTCAGGTGGTGGAGAAGCGCGGGGGAAAGAGCGATTTCGGGGAGCAATTCGACGAGCCGCTCCAGGCCGCCGTTCTGGTAATCTCCGATTCAACCTACGCAGGCACTCGCCAGGACAAGTCCGGAAAAATCATTCGGGAATTCCTGGAAAAACACCCGGTTAGCGTTCAGGTGTACGAAGTTTTGCCAGATGAGGAAAGTCGAATCACTCAGCGACTGGTGGAATTAGTGGATCAGGAGGGAATTCAGCTCATTTTCACGACCGGAGGAACCGGTCTGGGTCCCAAAGACCTCACGCCCGAAGCCACCCGGAAGGTGATCGAAAGGGAAGTGCCGGGCATCAGCGAAGCAATCCGACGCCACGGCAAAGAGCGAACTCCTTACGCCATGCTATCTCGGGAGTTAGCCGGGGTCCGCGGTAAGAGCCTGATAATTAACCTTCCCGGCAGTTCGCGAGGTGCCCGGGAAAGTCTGGAAGCTCTTTTTCCCGGGCTGTTACACGCCTTCCCCATGCTCTGGGGAGGCGGACACGATGAAACAAAGCAAGAATACTAAAAAACAGGAAAGGAACACGATGATCAGTGTCGGCGAGGCCCTGCAACAAATTCATCGTCACACCCCGCCGCCTCAAATTTCCCGCCTTCGCTTACCCGACGCCCGGGGGAAAGTGCTGGCAGAAGACCTTCTTGCGCCGATGGATTCGCCCCCTTTCCCCAACAGCGCCATGGACGGGTTTGCGGTGCGCTGGGCAGACGTGCAACCTGCCCGGGAAGACCGTCCTGTTGAACTGCATGTGGTGGGCGAAAGCGAAGCCGGGCACCCTTTCGAAGGAGAAATTCGTTCCGGAGAAGCGGTGCGAATCAACACCGGCGCTCTCATTCCCGGAGGAGCCGACACGGTAGTTCCGGTTGAAGCATGCCGGTTGGAAGGCACGGCGGTACGTATCCTGGAGGTAAAACAGAAGGGGCAGCACATCCGCTGGCAGGGTGAGGAATTTAAGCAGGGCTCTACCTTGCTCTCCCGGGGCACTCTGCTGGAGGCACCGCAATTAGCCCTGTTGGCGTCCTGCGGAATCAAAGAGGTAACCGTGTATGCCTCTCCGGCGGTCTCGATTGTGGTAACCGGCAGAGAACTGGTTTCCTTTGATCAGGAGCGAGCCCCCCATCAGATACACGATTCCAACAGCATAATGCTCCAGGCAGCGGTTCAATTCTCCGGTGGCCGGGTGTCCATGCTCCAGCGGGTGTCGGACAATCTGGAACAAACCGTTCAGGCAATCGAGAGCGCCGCCAAGGCAGGAGAAATCATTTTAATATCCGGGGGCGTCTCTGTCGGACCTCACGACCATGTAAAACCGGCGGCAGAACGGGCCGGTTTTCGGACGGTATTCTGGAAAGTGAATCAGAAACCCGGTAAACCCTTTTTCTTTGCCGTAAATGGGAAGAAACTTCTCTTTGGTTTACCCGGAAATCCGGTCTCGGCCTTCATGGGTTACGCGGTTTACGTGCACCCCTTGATTACCAGACTCTGCGGGAAAGAATCTGCCTGGCCGACCGCCCGCCTTCCTTTGAAATCAGATTACCGGAACAAGAGCTCCCGCACGCAGTTGTTACGGATCGCCATTCTTCCCGAAAGGGCTGAAGCTCCCCGGGTGGTTTTGTTAACCCAGCAGGGTTCACACATGATTTCTTCCATTGCCCGGGCGGACGGATTTATTATTGTTCCCCCGGAACGAGCCCTCCGTTCCGGAGAATTTGTCCAAGTTCACCTATTTCCCTGGAGGATAGACCATGGGTTACATCGAAGCGATCTGCATCAGTAAACGGAAAGGCATTGTCAAGAAAGAAGTTCCGAAAGCGGAATTCATCCCGGGCTACGGAATATTGGGCGACGCCCATGCGGGAAACTGGCACCGTCAGGTTTCCCTTTTGTCCGGGGAGAGCATCGACCGGGTGAAAGAAAAGTTACCGGCTCTGACCCGTGGGGCGTTCGCCTAGAATATAATCACCCGGGGATTGGATCTGAGCAAAATAAAAATCGGCGATCGCCTGCGGATTGGCGAGAGCATTATTCTGGAAATTACCCAGATTGGAAAGGAGTGTCACACCGCCTGTGCCATTAAGACTTTAACTGGCGATTGCATCATGCCGCGGGAGGGGCTATTTGCCCGGGTCATTTGCGGCGGAAAATGCCGTCCCGGTGCCCCAATAACGAAATTGAATTATTCGGATCTCTCGCAGAAAAAGAGCGATCCCCCAGCTATTTTCCCGGAAGATGCCCGCTGACCTACCCATGGAAAGAAGAAATACCGGTACCCGCTTTTCCCGGTATTTTAATGCGTACGCTCTTCCATCAAATTCGGCAGTTTACCGGCCAGGTAATCCCGCAGGGCGTCCTCAATCATTTCTCGATCGGTTAAAATGACTTCCAGACCAGCGGCGCGAAAGCTCTCGTAAGCCCCCATCCCCATGCCACCCGCAATCAGTACCTGGCAATCGGCAATTTCTTGCGCCATGGCAGCATGGCGAATCATCGCTTCCTCACCATAGCCATGTCCCTGCGAATGATTATGATGAGAGTGCTCCACCGGGGAGTGCGAGGCAGCAAAATGCCCGGTGCCGCGTTCCCGCAATTTAATATCCGCAACCTCTCCATTTTCAATATCAGCTACGGCATAGTAACGCGAACGTCCAAAGTGCTGACTCACAGTAATTCCATCGTTGGTCACCACGGCAATTTTCATATTTCAGACCTCCTGCTAACACGGTTTTCAAACCTGAAAAAACTGCTGGTTGTGCTCCAGCCAGTCCCGAATTATTTGCCCGGCTTGCTCCATAATATCCTGAATCCGGGGATCGGCGATACGAAAATAAAGAAGCACCCCTTCTTTCCGGGCGGCCACCAGCCCTACCTCGCGCAACAAGGTAAGATGCCGGGATACCACCGAGGGATTCAATTTTAAATGCTCGATCAGCTCTGGAGAGCTTTTCTCACCCGCTTTTAGTAACTCCAGGATTTTCAAACGCTGGTCGCAAGCCAGGGCCATAAAAAAACGGCTGCGAGGATCCCGCAACGGCTCTAACCGTCCCGCCCCCCAACCCATTTTCCAGCCTTTCGGCATGGGATTTCCCCTTTCAATTTCATTATTGCAAGATTGTGCAATAATATAATGCAATCCCTCCCCGCCGCCAATGAAAAAATTATTTTCCGCCTGAAATCCCGTTAACTTCCCCCAATCGCAAATTTTTGTTGAAAAATTCAACCCCTTATGTTACTTTTACCTTACAAATGTTACTAAACAGGGAAAAACAAAATGAAATTAATCCGTTTTGGGGTGTCCATTCCCGAGAGTTTAAGTAAAAAATTCGACGAGCATATTCGTAAAAAACACTATTCCAATCGCTCGGAAGCATTACGTGATCTGATTCGCAAAGAGTTGATTCAAGAAGAGATTGAACAGGACATGGAGGTGGTGGGAGTGGTCAACTTATTGTACGACCACCACAAACGTGAATTGACCGACAAACTGACTGAGCTTCAACACAACCACCACCATATTGTGCTTTCTACCATGCACATTCACCTGGACCACCGCAACTGCCTGGAAGTGATTCTATTGCGGGGACGCAGTCAGGAGGTAAAAGACCTGGCGGATGCCCTGATTGCCACGAAAGGCGTGAAACATGGTAACCTGAATTTAACTTCAACCGGAAAACACCTGGTGTAAATTATGCACATTCCCGATGGATTTCTTTCTTTGCCGGTGGTGGCCGGCACCTATGCGACTTCGGCCGGCGGACTGGTGGTTATCTGGAAAAAAGTGTGGCGCCAGTTTAACCAACAAGCGGTACCGCACCTGGCCATGTTTGCCGCTTTGATTTTTGTCGCGCAGATGATCAATATTCCAATCAGCGGTGGCACCTCCGGACATTTACTGGGAGGGTTTCTGGCCGCCCTGGTTCTGGGTCCGGCTGCTTCCATGTTTATCATGTTTCTGGTGCTCACCGTTCAGATGCTCATCTTTCAGGACGGTGGAGTTACCGCCCTGGGAGCCAATTTTTTGAATATGGGACTGATTGGGGTGGGCGCCAGTTACCTGCTGTACCGGCTGTTAATCAAAGTCAAGCTGCCGGTTCTCTCAAGAAACCTTTATCGCTCGCTGGTTATTTTTGTGGCCGGCTGGTTTTCGGTGGTAATCGGGGCTCTGTTTTGCGGGGTGGAACTGGGACTTTCTGGGCTGGCAGACCTGTCCACGGTGGTGAGTCTGATGGTTGGGGTTCATGCCGTGATTGGCCTGCTGGAAGGCACTCTGACCCTGTTTATTTTTAAAACCATCCAGTCCATCCGGCCGGACTTAATTTACATTAACCAAAACACAGGGTAGGGGTACACATGAAATCAACGCAACGTAGCTGGTTCTGGCTGGGAGGTCTGGTGGCGTTGCTGGTTTTCTTCACTATTTTTTCCTCCTCTCTCCCGGACGGGCTGGAGTGGGTCGCCCACCGGCTCGGCTTCCAGGAGCGGGAAGCCAGTGCTCCGGTGGCGCTTTTTTCCGATTACACCATTTCTCAACACCTGCCTGCCGCTCTGAATCAGATTCTTTCCGCCCTGCTTGGTTCCCTTTTACTGGCCGGAATCCTGTTCTTGCTGTTCCGCTGGCAATCTTGCCGCAATCCCGACAGGAAGCAAAACCATGAAGCATGAATTTTTAGATCACCATCGGGAAGGCGATAGCCTGGTTCACCGCCTGGACCCGCGCCTAAAAATTTTTCTGCTGCTGAGCTACATTTTCATGGTAGTTTCCCTTCCCTTCGATTCGGGCTACCGGCTGTTTCTGTTTGGGAGCGTGCCTCTGGCACTGGCGCTGCTCAGCCGGGTCTCTTTGCCCCATTATGCTTCCAAGCTCCTGAAAATCTACCCCATGATCTTTTTTATTACCTTTTTGCTTCCTTTTCTACCTGTTTCCGGAGAACAAGCGGTTACATTGGGTCCCCTGAAAATTTACCCAACCGGCTTGAATAAATTCCTGGTAATTAATACCAAATCCGTGTTTTCCATCTGGATATCGATTATTATGACCACCACCACCGAGTTCAATCAATTCTTAAAAGGAATGGAAACATTGCGCTTCCCCACCCTGGTCATTCTTATTCTCTCGTTCATGTACCGCTTCATTTTTTTGCTTATTGACGAAGCGGAACGCATGCTGATGGCCTTTCAATCCCGCTACGTGCACCTGTCGGTACTAACCCGCTTGAAGTACCTGGCCCAGGAAATCGGCGTGCTGTTTATTCGCACTTTCGAGAGAAGCGAACGGGTTTATCAGGCCATGGAAGCGCGGGGATTTCAGGGGAAAATTTATTCCCTCTCCCATTTTCGCTGGAAGGGGCTGGACAGCGCCGTGCTGGTGCTATTCTCAGTCGCCCTGATTTTACTTCGGACTCTTTAGATTACAGGACCCGAATATGGACATGAGGCAAAACAAACAACGTCCGCTGGCAGTACAGGCTAAAAACCTGCGTTTTCGCTACCCGGACGGCACCGTTGCCGTGAACGGAATTTCTCTGCAAATTCAGCCCGGGGAGAAAGTGGCCATTATTGGCCCCAATGGTTCCGGGAAATCTACCTTTTTAACCTTGCTGAACGGAATTCGCCGGGGAGAGGGCGAGCTGGAGATTTTCGGGCGGCCGGTGGGCAAAGAGAATCTGAAACAAATCAAAAAAATGGTGGGACTGGTTTTTCAGAACCCG
>JAJRXE010000398.1 GCA_024276455.1 Calditrichota bacterium | reverse complement strand
GATTATTAATCAGCGACCGGGCCCATTTGATTTTTCCTTATCATAAACTCCTGGACCAACTACATGAATCGCAGGAAGGAGAGGGGCGGATTGGCACCACCGGCCGGGGGATTGGTCCGGCGTACGTGGATAAATTTAATCGTCAGGGAATCCGCCTGGCGGATGTTTTTCAACCCCGGCGTTTTGAAGAGAAAATCCGCCTCAATGTCCGGGAGAAAAATAAAATCATTGCCGGGATTTACCAACATGAGCCTCTGAATGAAGAGGAAATTGTGCAGACCTACCGGGAATACGCCGAGTTTTTGAAACCGTTTATTGCCGACACCGGTGTGTTTCTGGACCGCGCCTTGCGAGAAGGAAAGGACATCCTGCTGGAAGGGGCACAGGGAACCCTACTGGACATTGACCACGGGACGTACCCCTTTGTAACCTCGTCCAATCCGGTAAGCGGCGGGGCTTGCAGCGGTTCGGGAATCCCGCCGACCCGAATAGAGCGGGTAGTGGGTGTCCTGAAAGCCTACACCACCCGGGTCGGGGAGGGCCCCTTTCCCACAGAATTAAAGGGAAATGAAGGGAATTATTTCCGTCAAAAAGGAAAAGAATATGGCGCCACAACCGGCCGTCCCCGACGCTGCGGCTGGTTCGATGCTGTTATTGCCCGTTACGCCGTTCAGGTGAACGGCATTACGGAATTGGCCATTACGAAGCTCGATGTGTTGGATCAGCTGGAAGAAATCCGAATTTGCCGGGCTTACGAATACAACGGGAAGAGGTACGACCATTTTCCGGCTGATTTGGAAGTGCTCTGGAAATGCACCCCGGTGTACGAGTCACTCCCCGGCTGGAACGAGTCGCTACAGGGGGTGCGCGTGTACGCGGATTTACCGGAAAATGCCCGGAAATATTTGGAAGAACTCGAGAAGATCACCGGCGTATCCATTCGAATCATTTCGGTGGGGGCGAACCGGCGGGAAACCATTTTTAGGTAACTCGTTTCGGTCTCTTTTCCCTGTTTAGAAAAAGCTGTAGTTAATGCCAATGCCAAGAATCTCTTGAATCTGCATGGTTTTAATAACTTCCGGATCGTAAATGAGCATTGCCTTGGCGTTGGCGCTGAATATTTTGTTAATTTTAAGAATTAACTGGTTGTCCCACACAATGTTTACTTCCTGAAAATCGTTGAAAGCGGAATAAAGACGAAAGTTCGATTTGATTAAGGTATTCTGTGCCACGTTACGGTTGAAATCGTAAACCAGTTCCAATCCGGAATCTACCTGAACCCAGTCGCCTCCGCTGTAATTGTGGAATCTGCGGGTGAAAATTTCCCGTACGGCGACTCCCAAACGAATGCTCACCCCTTTAGTCGGAATGGTGACGAGCCCCAGACTCTGATAGACGTAGGCGGGATCCCAGAAATCGGAAATTTGCTCGCGGGCTTCAGCTCCGGTAACAGGATCTTTGTTGTAGCGGTAGCCCGGAGCAAATTGGGTCTGGATTAAATTTGAGATAAAAGGGGTCAGGTATTTTTTCAACCGCAGACGCATGGTGGTTTCCAGCTGCAAACGGTCTTCGGTTTTACGGACTTGTTGGCTTCCCAACTTCGATTGTCCGAAGGCGGTTTTGAACTCAATCAAGCCAAAGAACCGATCTTTGCGATAGACAAACAGACCGTCGTGGTTCAGCGTCCAGGCCAGAGAGTTCTCGCCTCCTTTGCTCCAGTCCTTGTAACTGCTCTGAGTGAGTAAAATGGCAGAAACCATGGAAGGGGTCCAGCCATTTTTAAATTCCTCTTCTTTTTTCTTTTTAATATGCGATTTAGCGCTTTTTTTCCGTTTTTCCCAATCTTTGAAAATGTCGTCCTGAGCGTTTAAAACCGTTACGGAGCAAAATCCGATCAACAGAAGCAGAGCGAGCAGTGGTTTCTTTTTCATCTTTGTAATCCCCTTTCCTATGCTGGTGTTTTTAGAATCGGAAGCTAGCTTCTGACATTGAGCAAGTTCGGAAAATAGTTGGTTGTTAAGGTTAATCGGTATTCCCGGTCCGACCACCTCCGGGGTAAATCATGAGGTCTAAATATTCAGGAAAATAACAGCGGCGACTGCGGTCAGAAGACCGAATCCGATTTTCCAGTTTATTCTCT
>JAJRXE010000397.1 GCA_024276455.1 Calditrichota bacterium | reverse complement strand
GGGATTTCGAGGACATTGGACTAAACCTGGGCATTCTGGTGTTGGAAACCGCCGAGAAGGGCATTCCGCTCTCCATTCCGGGATTAATGCTACCCAACGACATCGGCTACTTTGCGACCGCTGGGAAGGTGGAAGGCGAAAAATTCTATTTCGCCGGACCGGTTAAACTGCCCCACGCCCGGGGAAAGGTCATCCTGTACGATTGCCGGGTCACCTACCCCTTTTTGATTTCCGAGGAAGCCAGCACCGAGGAAGAAGACAAGGTGCTGGAATTTCTGATGAATATGGCCTGGGACGTTAAAGCCGTGGTGGGACTGGGCACCCGCTACTTCGTGGACATTCCGGCGGTGATCGGGAAAGTGTACCTGGATCTGAACATCGACAACGTCTCGCCGGGTTTACTTTTCACCGGCAGATTAGTGGACGAAAGCTTCCGGGTAACCGGCGAGGTGGAATCCACCCGCGGACGGGTGGAATACCTGGACATCAATTTCAAAGTGGACAAATTCGGAGCCATTTTTAATCCTTACGAACTTTACCCGGAGGTGTACGGACGCGCCTACACCACGGTACGCGATTCCACCAACTTTCCCAAAGACATTTACCTGGAACTGTATGCGATTGATCCGGAAACGAAGGAAGAAGTGCGGCGGGGCCGATGGGAAGATTTTCGTTTTAAGCTGGTCTCCAGCAATCCCACCATTGGCGAAACGCAGGACCAGGTTTTGGCTTACCTGGGATATTCGCTGGACAATTTGCGCAACAAAGCCGGAAGTGTGGGACTCACGCTCACCGAAAACTATCTCTTCCGTCCCCTTTTCCGTCCTCTGGAGCGCAAATTGGAACGCGGTTTTCACCTCGATTACGTGCGCCTGAAATCGAACTTTGCTTCCAATCTGTTTTACTTCGGCCTGCAAAATCAGGTGCAATTTACCCCGAAACCCAATATTTATGGCCCCAATTTTACCACCAGCTTTCACCCGGCTCTGCTCCTTTTCCAGAGCACGGAACTGACCCTGGGCAAATACCTGTGGCAGAACATCTACCTGACTTATTCCGGTCAGTTGGTGGCGGTGTACGACGAGTCCAAAATTGGGTTTAACCATCGCTTTGGGATCGAATATCGTCTCTTCCGAAACCTTCTGCTGGAATTTGAGTACGATAAGTTTTTAATAAGTCCGGAATTCTACAATCAGGGAGCTTTGAGCGATTTTCGAATCCGTTTGCGTCATTCATTTAATTTTTAATTGCATATGTAATAGGAAAAATTTATTTTAAGCGGTTTAAAATAATAAAAATTGGTTGGTAAAGATGCGTTACCTGAAATTCACATACCTGCTCATCGTCCTTTTGCTCCTGGGAAATACGCCCGATCTGTCGGCTCAAATGCCGCGCTTTAAGATTAACCAGGTTCGCATCGAGGGAAATGTTCAGGCCGATAGCTCAATCATCATTCTGAATTCCGGTTTAAGCCGGGGTAAAGAGATTACCCGGGAAGATATTCAGAAAGCCATTCGCAATTTGTGGGCGCTCAATCTCTTCTCCGATGTCCAAATCTTTATCGAAGGCCAGAGTGCCGAGGGACTAAACCTGCTCATCAAGGTAGAAGAATTCCCCCGCCTGGAAGCCTGGCTGGTTGAGGGGAACAAAAAATTCAAGAAAAAAGAGATTGACCGGGAGTTGAACTTCTACCGCGGCATGGTGCTGACCCCCTTTCGGCTTTACAAAGGGAAACGCAATCTGCTTAAAAAATACCGGGACGAAGGCTACCTGCTGGCCACCGCCAATTTCGACACCGTGGAAATCAGCGAAAAGAATCGCATCATTCTGAAGTTGAAAGTGAACGAAGGCAAGAAAGTACAGGTAAAACGGATTCGGGTGCTGGGCTCCAAATATTTGACCGCCAAAGAATTAAAGAAGCAGTTCAAAAAAATAAAAGAAGACCGCTGGTGGCGGAGCGCCGATTTTGACGAGGAAAAATACCGCGAAGACTTGAAGAATCTGCTGGCCTATTGCCGCAAGAAAGGGTTCCGCGACGCCGAAATTGTAAAGGATTCGCTCTATTACAGTCCCGACAAGCAGGACATGTTCATTGACGTGTACATCAACGAAGGGGAGCGCTACTACTTCGGCAACGTGACCTTTGAAGGCAACACTGTTTTTAGCGACAAAGAATTGCGCGCCCAATTGCTCTTCCGCAAAGGGGACGTGTACAACGAAGAAGACTTCATGAAGAGCATTCGGGAGAACATTCAAAACCTCTATTACAACGAGGGTTACCTGTTTGCCAACATTCAACCCCGGGAAATTCCCACTGGCAAGGACACGGTGGACATCCACATCACGATTCACGAACAACATGTGGTGCGGATTAAACAAATCATCATCAAAGGGAATACCAAGACCAACGAAAAGGTTATTCGGCGGGAATTTAAGATTTACCCCGGCGACACGTTTAACCGGGCCAAGCTGGAACGCAGCATTCGGGATGTGTGGATTCTGAACTATTTCGCCAATGTGGTGCCCGATGTAAAGCTGATTCCCGATGATGACAAGCACATTAATCTGGAAGTTACGGTGGAAGAAAAATCCACCGATACGGCCAACATGTCGGCCGGTTACAGCGAGCGCGACGGCATTATTGGCAGCGTGGGGATTGCGCTGAATAATTTCTCGCTGGCTCATCCCTTCTCCGGCGGGGACGGACAACGTCTGGCCTTCGACTGGTTTTTCGGGCGGATTTACCGTCAATTGTCACTCAGCTTTACGGAACCCTGGATGTTTAATTCGCCCACTCTGATCGGGTTTTCGCTATTCAACACCCGAACCGGTGGCGGATTCTACCCCTGGGACCGGGAAGAAAAAGGCGGCACCGTTCAATTGGGACGGCGCTTCCGCTGGCCGGACAATTTCTTCCGGGGCGACTGGATTTTCCGGGCGGCGAATTCCCGCATTTTCAACGTGCGCGATCCGGAGCTCCTGGCCCGCTACATCTTTTACGACCGCAACACCACTCAGATCAGCATCACCCAGATTCTGCAGCGCGACAGCCGCGACCGGCCGGAGTTTTCCACCCGCGGTTCGGTTTACGCCCTGCTGACCGAACTGGCCGGCGGTCCCCTGGGTGGCGACGAAGATTTTCTGAAGAACGTCCTGACCGTGCAATGGTACGTGCCCACTTTCTACAAATTCGTCCTCTATTTACAGACCAAGCTGGGAGTGCTGGAAGGATTGCACGAGAACGCCTACATAAACCCGGGAGAACTGTTTTACATGGGCGGTTCCGGTCTGGGATTTGCGGAAGGCCTGCGCGGTTACGACGACGGTGGGGTGGGACCCATTTCCAAGGTGGGCAGTCCTCTGGGCGGCCGCTCCATGGCAAAATTCACCGTGGAGTTTCGTTTCCCCATTGCGCCGAATCCCACCATTTACGGCTTGTTCTTTGCCGAAGCCGGCAACGTGTGGAGCGAATTTGCCCAGACCAATTTCCAGGACCTGCGCCGCAGCGTGGGATTTGGAATCCGCCTGTTCATGCCCATGGTGGGACTCATTGGGATTGACTTCGGTTACGGTTTTGACCACTACGATGTACTGGGACGCCGGGTAGGCCGCTGGAAAACTCACTTCCAGTTTGGTAGATTTTAACGTGGAATTTTAGCATTAGATCAAATAAATTGTAACGATCAATCAAAGTCAGGAGGTCATTGTGAACTCACGAAAAGTAATGCTGGTGATTTTGTTCATTTCCGCAGGCATTATGTTGGGCTGGAGCAATAGTTACGCTCAGTTGAAGATTGCCTACATCAATTCCCAACGGATTCTGAGCGAATATCCCGAAGCGCAGCAAATCCAGAAAAAGCTGGACGAAATTCGGGCCGGTTACGAGGCGGAATACAACAAGATGCTGAAGCAGTACGAACAGCTCGCCAAAGAAATCGAAAACCAGAGCCTGCTGCTCTCTCCCGAGAAGAAAGCGGAAAAGGAGAAACAGTTGCAAGATCTGGGAATGCAGATCGAGAAATATCGCTACGAAAAGCTCGGCCCACAGGGGGAATTTTACAAGAAAAACATGGAGCTGACCCAGCCCCTCTACGATAAGATCGATCAGATTATTCAGAAAATTGGCAACGAACAGGGGTACGACTACATCCTGGATGTTGTGCAGGGAGTAGTCCTGTTTGCCAAACCGGAGTACGACATCACCGACAAAGTTCTGGATGAATTAAGTAAAACGAAGTGAATCAAATTGCACGTTGGGGGTCGGGGCAGTCCTGGTTCCGACCCCTTTTTATTTTTCCGCAATCCCGAGACGCGAATATCCGAGAAGATCCGATTCAACATTCCCCGACCCACGGATCGTGTCGAAGCAAACCTTTCCCGGCACGGGCGTTCTTTAATTCAACCGGAGCACACTTTGGTGAAATAGATCGAAAGGATGAAGAATGAAACAATTTACCCTGCAAGAACTGGCCGAAAAAATAGGCGGGCAGGTAGAAGGCGACGGGAGTCTGCTGATTAGTGGTGCCGCCCCCATTGATTCCGCCCAGCCCGGCCAGATCACCTTTCTGGCCAATCCGCGTTACCGTGACCATCTACACAAAAGTCGGGCGAGTGCCGTCATCGTCGATCAAAAAACCACCGTGGAAACCTCCCATGCGCTGATTCGGGTGAGCGATCCCTATTACGGCTTTCTGCAAATTTTTCTGCTGTTCAATCCCCGCAAAGAGCTCCTGCCCCCGGGAATTCACCCCACAGCTGTCGTTCATCCGGAAGCCCGGATTGGTCAGGAGGTAGCCATTGGTGCCCATGTGGTGATTGGCAAAGGGTGCCGAATTGGCGACCGCAGCAAGATATTTCCCGGTTGCGTGATTTTAGACGGATCGGAAATCGGGGAGGACTGCACGCTTTATCCCCTGGTTTCCATTCGAGAAGAGTGCCGCGTGGGCAACCGGGTTATTATTCACAACGGCGCTGTAATTGGCAGCGACGGCTTCGGTTTTGCACCCCACGGCGGAGTGTACCACAAGATTCCCCAGATCGGTCGGGTGATCATTGAAGATGATGTGGAAATCGGCGCCAACTGCACCATCGACCGCGCCACCATGGGCGAAACCATTATTCGACGGGGCACCAAACTGGACAACCTGGTTCACATTGCTCACAATGTGGAAGTGGGAGAGTGGACCGTCATGGCCGCCCAGGTGGGCATCTCCGGTTCCACCAAAATCGGACATCATGTGATGCTGGGTGGGCAGGTCGGAACCGTGGGACACATCCGGATCGGCGACTATGCCCAGGTCGGCGCTCAATCCGGGGTGTCTAAAGCGGTACCGGATCGGGAAGTGGTCTTTGGTTACCCGGCACGTCCGATCATGCGCGCCAAGCGCATCGAAGCCGCGGTTAACCAGCTGCCAGAATTGGTGAAGCGCATTCGTGAACTGGAGAAGAAACTGGCTGCACTGGAAGATTCCGCATCCGACTGACCGGCATGTCCGGTTCAAAATGTATCCCTTTTTAATTTCCTCTTCGGAAAGGGAACCGGGACTGCTGCCTCAACCCCGGTTCCCTTTCCTGCTGTTTCTCCCTGTTTTCCCCCAAAATCTGCCCTGCAGGCAAAACTCCCACCTGCACGTAAAAGCGACCGATCTTTCTTTCCGGTCAGCTAAAACCACTTTTCCCGCTTAATCGGGATTATTGTAAGCTACCGTACTGAAAAGCCGCCCAAAATTGGTTACTATGGAATCAACTTAACACCTTAAAGGAGGACTCAATGAAGTCATTCACAAAATTTTTTACGATAGCCGTATTATTAGCGGTTTTTTTCACCGGCGCTCCGGCACTGTTGGCTCAGGAAACCGGACTGGTTACCATTCAATCCAGCCATCCCTTTGACCAGACAGTGGAAATGCTCCGCAAAATGGTAGCTCAGAACGAAATGATGGTTCTGTCTGAAATCAACCACGGTAAAATTCTTTCCATGACCGGCTTGAAACTGAACGGTCTTTCGTTGTTCATTGGTAATCCCACGGTCGGGAAAAAATTGTTTAGCGCTAACAAGGGCGTCGGTGTGGCGGTTCCCATCCGGGTCAATGTTTTCCAGGACACCGACGGTAAAACTTACGTCAACTATGTTAAACCCTCACGTCAACTGGCTCCCTTTGGCAACGATCAGGTAACTATGATTGCCAGGATGCTGGACCAGAAACTGCAAATGCTAACCTCCATGTTAGCCAAATAACACCATTTCTCCGGGGGGAGCGCGATTTGCTTCCCTCTGCCGGAGAAATGGTTCCCTTTTTAGAAAGGTAAAACAATGAATTCAAAATACGAGAAATTGGGTCTGACAATATTGCTCTTGATTACGGCGGGAATTTCGCCGAACTTAATGGTGCTTTCGCAGGCCGGCTACGCCAAACTCTCTTTCCTGGCAATAAATTTTTTGATCCCTTCGATTCTGCTTTTCATTCTGTTGCTGGCAGTAACCTTCTGGCGCGGACATACCTCTCTGGTTCAGCAGGTGCAAACCGGCCTGATCGGGGGGCTGTTGGGGACCCTCGGACTGGAGATTTTCCGTCACGGCGGTTTTCTGTTAGGCGGAATGCCCGGAGAATTACCCAGGCTCATGGGGGTTTTGTTGCTCGACCGCTTCGCTCTGGGACCCAATACTCTCTCCAATCTGGCCGGCTGGGGCTACCATTTCTGGAACAGTGCCGTCTTTGGGATCATTTACAGTCTCTTGTTTGGACGGGGGCGCCTCTCCCTGGGCTTAATCTACGGATTTCTAATCGGGGTCGGGTTCACGGTTAGTCCGGTAGCTATTTCCCTGGGAGTTGGACGTTTCGGGGTTAAATTCGGGTGGGGATTTCCGCTCACCGTTACCCTGGCTCACCTCGCGTTCGGCGGAATCCTGGGTTACTACGTCTCCCGTAAAAACCACCGCCAGACCGCCTTTTTTCAGCAACTCAGGCAGTCCGTTACCGCCGGTTGAAATGCCCGGCAACGCAACATCGCTTTTTAAAAATAAGCCGCCAAAATTCAGTTGATTGGCGGCATTATTTTTTGTACCATTCTACCTGTTGGCCGGCAAAGCGGAAACCCGAACGTTATGTTAAAGCTCAATCCCATCCATCGCGAAAAGAAGCAAGATTGGCTACTTTCTCTCCTCCTCTGGCTACTTACCCTGGTCAGCCGCCTGGTTTTTGTGCCCGAAACGGTGGTGGGTTCCTCGTTCGATTCGGGAAATTACGCCCTGGCCGCCCGATCCTTCGACCTGTTCGCCACCCGTCCGCATCTGCCGGGTTACTATTTGTACGTGCAGGCCATCCGTTTGCTGGAACCGCTGGCCGGCGACCCCATGCGAGCCATGGTGTGGCTGGCGGTGCTGTTTTCTTCTCTAAGCGCCGGACTGGGGTACGGGCTCCTGCGCCAGTGGTTTAACCGGACACAAGCCGCGGGAATCGTGGCGGTGACGCTTTCCAACCCCCTGGTGTGGTACTACGGCTGCGTGCCGGAAATTTACGCTTTCGATCTCTTTTTCGGGGTACTGCTGGTGCGAACAGGGTGGTCTTCCCGCAGTATCTACCTGACTCCCTTTCTGCTGGGATTCCTCAGCGGG
>JAJRXE010000396.1 GCA_024276455.1 Calditrichota bacterium | reverse complement strand
CCTCCGGAAAGGTGGCAATGGAAAGGTGTTCCCGCCCATCGAAGGTCAATCCGTCGTAAGCTTCGTCGGAAATAATCCACAATCGGTGCCGCCGGGCAAATTCGGCAATCTGGCGGAACTGTTCCCGGGTTAACACCTTTCCACTGGGATTGTTGGGGGAATTCAGGTAGATGGCCACCGTCTTGTCGCTTACAAATTGCTCAAGATAAGTCTCGATGTCCAGGTCTGGTTCCTCAAACAGGCGGGTGTAAAAGGGGACTTCCACCCCGGTGGCTTCTACCATTTTTACCATGCCGCGGAAAAAAGGCCAGCAGGGGGTCAAAATTAAAACCTCTTCTCCGGCATCTACCAGCGCCATAACCGAAGCACTCAGGGCATTGGTCGCTCCGTTGGTCACCAACAGATTTTCCACCCCAATTTCCAGCCCATTATCCTCTTGCACCTTCTGCACTAACACTTTCCGCAATCGCTCCACCCCGTAAGTGTTACAATAACGGTTAAAATAAGGGTGCTTTTTCAGGAATTCGTCATGGATTGGCAACTGGTAATAAGGATGCAGGTAAGTATCGCCAATGTGCAAGCGAACCAGCTGGTAGCCTTTTTGTTTCATTTTAGAGCGAAATTTTTCGAAGACCGATCCGGTAAGTTGAGCGGTTCGTCTCGCATAATGGGGAAATCTGGGCATAATCGTTTCCCTCCTTTCCTTCTTTAAGCGTCGTGGTTGCGGGGAAGAAAACGCTCTCGTAAGAGCTGTTTGGCCTTTTGAAATGCCCGAGCGCGATGACTGATTCGGTTTTTCACCTCCTCTCCCAGCTGGGCGTAGGTCAGTTCGTAACCTTCGGGAACAAACAAAGGATCGTAGCCGAACCCTCCGCTCCCTCGTAATTCTTCAATAATACGCCCTCGAACGATTCCTTCCACCACGGTTTCGCCCTGCGGAGCGACAATCGCCACCACGCAACGGAACTGGGCTCCCCGGTTTTCCGGTGGAAGTCCAGCCATTTCCTGCAACAGTTTCCGGTTATTGGCGGCGTAGTCGTGTCCCTCGCCGGCGTAACGGGCGGAGTAAATTCCTGGTCGTCCCTTCAGGGCGTCCACTTCCAGACCGGAGTCGTCCGCCAGGGTAATTATTTTTGTTTCCCGAAATACCGTTCGCGCTTTCAACAAAGCATTTTCTTCAAAGGAAGATCCGGTTTCTTCGATGGGAGGAATCTGTGGAAAATCTGCCAGAGAGAGAATTTCCACCGGCAAATCCGCCAGAATCGCCTTAATTTCCCCCAGCTTGTGTTGATTTGCAGTCGCAATGACAATTTTCTGTTCGGACATGACTTTCTCCTAACAAATCCGGTTCGGCAGGTTATGTTGCTTTTTTTAACAACAGGTCACTGTAACTCACCGGTACGGGTTCACCCAAAAAGGGACGCACCCTGCGTGCAATCTCTTCCAGATTTTGCCGGGCCGTCTCCTCGGGCACCGTTTCGCTCACCACGGATTCGAACTCCAGGAAATCCCCCAGCGATTCCACCCGGTCGATGTGAATACGTACATTACGAAACAGGTAGAGGGTGCGCCGTTTCACAACGGTGACCTGTTCCTGCAGCGCCGCGCGCAAAATATCGTGCAGGGCAGCAGGGTCATCCGTACGGTAAATCTGGTAATCGCTCTCGCGAGCCTGGCTGGCGTCCGTACGGCGGTAAAAAATGAGCTGTCCGGGCGCTTCATCTTCCAGACGTAGCTTTAAACGCCCTTTAAACACCCGGTAATAGATGTCTGTCTGCCGACGCTCCCACTGTTTCTCCACCCCGGATATCGATGCCAGAAAGGCACGCAAACCCTCTGGATCATTCAGTCTGTATTTAATTTCGATATTTTTCAACGGCGACTTACTCCTTATCGCAGGCAAAATAAACATGCTGAATTCAATGTGGCAAGCAAATTTTAAGAATGGTTTTTGGGGAAGGCTGGATTGTAAGAATTTTTTCCAGGAATTGGCGTTGGATTCCCGAGGTTCGGGTAACGCTTCAGCAACTCCCTCACTAACGCGAGATTCTTCAGGGACTTGAGCCAGCGCTCCAAACGAACCGCCGCCGAGCGGCTACTCACCGTCCAGTAACCCAACAGAGCCCAGGGACCGCGCCGGCGGGTGGACAATACCCGATTCCCCCGGTGACGAGCCAGACGATCCCCTAAATCGTCCGTCAGGCCTATGTACAACCGGCCCCTCCTCTCCGATTCCAGAATGTAAACGTAGTAAGGGCCCATAAACGTAAGCAGGGCTGCCCTCTCGAACAGCCCTGTCGGCTTGAGTTCCCTGCGCTCCCAAGGGGATTCGAACCCCTGTCGCCGGCGTGAAAGGCCGGTGTCCTAGGCCTCTAGACGAT
>JAJRXE010000027.1 GCA_024276455.1 Calditrichota bacterium | reverse complement strand
TTCTCCCAGAAAATAGTGGAAGAACGCATAAAATCGGACATATATTACGTCGAGAACATGTCGCTGCGTCTGGATTTGCGAATCTTATTTTTAAGTCTAGTTCTAATGTTACGGGGACCGGGAAAACGTTTAACCTCTTGAAACAATGAAGGGAACGCAGGACGGATTCATGAACAAGCCGCAGGAAACAGATATTAAAATATCGGTGATCATTGTAAATTACAATGTCAAAGAATATCTTTCGCAGGCATTGCATTCCATTCAGCGCGCTTTGAAAGGGATTTCGCACGAAATCATCGTGGTGGACAATGCCTCGGTGGACGGCAGCGTTCCCTACCTGAAAAAAAACTTCCCCCACATTAAATTGATTGCCAATAAAGAGAATGTGGGATTCGCCCGGGCTAACAATCAGGCGCTGGAACTGTGTCGGGGCGAGTTTGTGGTGCTGATCAATCCCGATACCGTGGTACAGGAAGACACCTTCAGCAAGTTGCTGGAATTTTTTGAACAACATTCGGAGGCCAGTGCCGCTACCTGTAAAATTATTAATCCGGATGGCACTTTTTCCATCGACTGCCGGCACAGTATTCCCACCCCTTCCATCGCGTTCTGGAAAGTAACCGGCTTGAGCAAGCTGTTTCCCAAGAGCCGTTTATTTGGTCAGTACAACCTGACCTACCTGGACCCCAACGAGATTTACCAGGTGCCGGCCATCTCCGGATCTTTCATGATGATTAAGCGCGCCGTGCTGGAAAAAACCGGCTTCTTCGACGAACAGTTTTTCATGTACTGCGAGGACATTGACCTTTGCCACCGCATCAATGAGCAGGGGTTTAAGATTTTCTACGTCCCCACCACTCAAATCATTCACTACAAGGGCGAAAGCACCCGCAAAGAAAATATCGACTACATTGTTACCTTTAGTCGATCTCTCTACCAGTTTTTCAAGAAATATTACGAGCCGGGCTCGCTAATTCTGTTCCGCTGGTTAATCGTGGTGGGCATCTTCCTGCGGGGCATTTTAATTTTCCTGAAAAACTTTTTACGCAACCATTTCCCACTCTTGCTCGACGTGCTGTTTTTAAATCTTTTCCTGTTGTTCTTCTTCTTTCTCCGTTACGAATTGAAAAGCGGATTTACCTGGGAACACTTCTGGCACGATTACAGCGTGGTGAATCTGCTCTCGACGGCCATTTTCCTGGTAACCGCCTTTTACTTCGATGTGTACCCGCGCCACCGTTTTTCCATTCACAGCATCGTTAAAACTAACCTGGTTACTTTTGTGGTTCTGGCCTCGCTCACTTTTTTTCTAAAGCAGTTTGCCTTTTCCCGCCTGGTGGTGGCGGCCACCTTTTTTACTGCTCCGGTGTCCATGATTCTGTGGCGTTTTTTGCTGCGTAAATATTTCCGCCCCGACCGCCGCGCCATCGGAAAAGACATTTTCAGCAAACCAACCATTCTGGTGGGGAGCTGGCAGGACGTGGAAGCGATTTACCGCAAGCTGCAAGGGCGTAAAGAACTGGATTTTGATTTGATCGGCTGGGTGTCTGTGGCAGAAGAGGAAAGCCGCCAGAACCAATTCCCCCTGCCCAACCTGGGCAATCTGCGGAATCTGGGGCAGATTATTCGCCTCAACCGGGTGCGAGAGGTGATTTTCTCCGCCCAGTCGCTTAGCTACGAGCAGATACTCCGCAGTATGTCCCAGACGGACAGCGGACGGGTGGAATACCGGATGGTACCGTCCAATCTGGTTGTCATCATCGGCAAGTCCCAGATTGAACGCCTGGACGATTACCCCCTGGTGAACATCGATTATGCCATTGGGAAGCCTTTCAACCGAGTGAGCAAACGGGTTTTCGATCTGCTTGGCGGAGGACTGGCGCTTCTGGCGTTATTTCCATTCTGGTTGTTCTACTATCTTTCGCATGCCCGCGAAATAACCGAAATATCCGTTCCATTGCGCGGAAACCAGTTCCTGCCACTGAAACGGTTTCGGCAAGACACCTGGTTGAACATCTGGTTCTTTTTGCTCCAGGTGGTTAAAGGGAATTTTTCCCTGGTTGGACGTCCGATTGAGACCGGAAACGAATTCCCTCAGGAAGAGGTTTTCTGGTACAAACCCGGTATTACGGGATTGGTGCAACTGAATCGTAAGCGAATTCTTTTACCGGAAGATACCGAAAAGTACCATTTGTTTTATTTAAAAAATCAATCGCTCCTGTTGGATCTGGAAATTCTCTTTAAAGCGCTGCTTAAATGGTTGAAACGAGAAAAGGAACAACCGGAGAAAGATGAAAATTCTGATTGAAGATCGCTGGCAGGATCATTTTCTGGATGAAACCCTGACCCCGGGTCGGGTACGAATTCAGGTTTACCTGTGGAAAAATCTGGAGCGCCTGGAGGGGCTTTATTTTGTGCGTCCCCGTCAGGTAAGTCTGATCTGGAATTACTGGAAAGAAGTTGGCTGGAAGAATGTGCTGCGCAAAATCCGTTCCCGTCTGGGGGAACGGTACCGTAACGAAAAGTATTTCTCCCTGGGACTGGGACAGGTTCTGGAGGTAGGAGAGAAGGGAAAATTCCGACCGGGGGATTGGGTCTGTTTTATTGCCCCTTCCCATCCCCGTTGCATGGAGCGGGTGGTTCTACCGGAAGCCCTGGTGAGTCTTTGCAAAGAAACAGTGAAGCGCAATCCCGGGGACGGGGAGCTTCACTACTACGGCCCGGCGGGCGAAAAGAGCGCTTCCGAAGTCTGGTGGGAAATGCTCCGGGGCTGGAGTCCCGAATCCGGATTTCCGCTGCCAGCAGACCTTCGTCCATTTTTCGAAAAAGTCCGGCAGGTGGTAGCAAATTTAGGCAAACCCGAAAAAATTTTGCCGCTGGGAACAACCTCTCCAATCAGAGAATTCGTCCTGCCCAAAATGAAAACGAAATCCGGGGATCAACGGTTGTCCGGTTGCCTTCTGGGTTACGGAAATTACGCCAAAACCACCATCCTGCCCAATATTCGGGAAGATGTGCGCCTGGAACGAATTCACGAAATCGATCCCACCCAGATTCCGCTATCTGCCGCAATGAAAGGAATTGGGTACGACACTGCTCCTTTCATTCGCCCGGAAGAGAAGTACCAGGTTTACTTCATCTCCGGTTTTCATCACACCCATGCTCCTTTAGCTATGGAAGCGCTACGTCAGGGGGCTTTTGCGGTGGTAGAAAAACCGCTCGTTACCCACCGGCAGCAGTTAGAAGAGTTGGTCAAGGTAATGGAAGCCGCATCCGGTAAGCTGTTTACTTGCTACCAGCGCCGCTATCTGCCTTTCAACGAAATGACCCGCCGGGATCTGGCTGTTCAGGGGAATGGTCCCATTCATTACCATTGCATCGTTTACGAAGTGCCCCTGCCGCCCTTACACTGGTACCGCTGGCCAAATTCCCGTAGTCGCTTACTCTCCAACGGCTGCCACTGGATTGACCATTTCCTCTTCCTGAATCATTATGTGGAACCTGTCCGATTCAACCTGGATGTGGCCGCCAACGGCAGTTTGAACGTGTCCATCGAGCTGCAGAACGGCGCCTATTTCACCATGTTGCTCACCGATCAGGGAAGTGAGCGGATTGGCATGAGCGATTACGTGGAACTACGTGCGGCAAACCGAACGGTTCGGATTGTCCGGGGAGCGTACTACGAAGCGGAATCTTCCACCAATATACTCCGGAAGGCCCGGATTAATAAACTCTCCGTGTACCAAATCATGTACCGCACCATTGTTCGGCGCATTCGGAGCGGCGAACCCGGAGATTCCCTGCCACAGATTACGGTGTTGAACCGCCTTTTGCTGGATCTGGAAGATTTACTGGATTGTCCCCAAAAGCGTGCTTAATCTATTGAACGAAGCGAATTCGTGTAACAAAATTTCCCAGAGGGTGATTGGGCCTCGGGCGTTTGCTCCAATCCGGTAAATGAAGCGATTTGGTCCGCGTTTATTCGTCTTTCCGGCCGGCTAAAATAGATTCTAATTTAGCTTGAATCGTTTCCCAGGGAATCAAGCCAAGGCAATTTCCGTAGGGACATTTTTTGGTATTGCAGGATTTGCAAGGAATAATGTCCGGAACCAGCACCGCCTCTGGTCGATTGTAGGGCCCCCAGCGCCGCGGAGAACAGGGAATTGCCGGGCAGTAAAAGCTCAGCAAGGGGATATCGAAGGCGCGCGCCATGTGTAAAGGGCCGGTGCTGTTGGAAATAAATAATCGACTCCTCGCAATCATGGCCAGGTATTCTTCCAGATTCCAGTTTCCCGCGAATACGTGAACGGACGCTTCCCGTACCTGAGTGGCAATCTGCTGCAAAAGGGCGGCTTCAGTTCCATTGCCGACCAGTAAAATATCCCAGTTCACTTTGTCCGACAGGAAACGAATTATTTGGGCGAAGCGTTCCGGTGGCAGATTGGGAGCAGAGCCGCCGCTGCCGGGGTGAATAATCAGGTAATCCGATTTTAAGCGATGTGCCTGCAAAATTCGGCGCTGCATTGCCTGTAATGTTTCGTCGAAAACGAAATGAAAGCGGATTTCCGCCGGCGGGGGCAATTCCGGAACGAAAGGTTGAAGCAAAGAAAGATTGTACTCCAGCTCGTGTTTGAGACCGTGCTTCCGGTGCTCGTAAATGCGGTGATTTAACAGAAAGGAGTACCAGCGGTAAGCCATGCCCACCCGGTAGGGAATTCCGGCCAGGCGCAGCGCCAGCGCCAGTTCCGGTTGTGGGAAGAAAAGAAACGCCAGCCCGATCTGGCGGTTTCGAAGCTCCCCGGCTAACCGGCGGATTCCGGACCAACCGCGATGGCGATCGTCCGGATCGTAAACCAGAATTTCGTCCAGATCGCGATGATGCTTAAGCAGCGGCGCCGTGTACGCCCGGGTCAAAAAGTGTAGCCGGGCCCCGGGGAAGTGTTTCCGCAGCACCGTAATGGCCGGAGTGGTTAGTACCACATCGCCAATCCGGTCGGTGCGAATGAGTAAGATGTTCTCTGGTTGTTCAATCGATTTTTGATTCATGCTGCTGCCAGAGCTCCAGTAATTTGAAGTAACGGACCACGTAGTTCAACGCGTCAAAATAACAGGCGAAAAAGCCCGCCCAACCGTCTAAAAATCCGCCTTTTAGCACGTACCGGCGAAAGAAACGCCAGAATGGGGTGGTCAGCCAAAAGCGCAGGGCATTTCGCCAGGAGGGCTTCACCCCATTCCGGTACAGGAAATCGGCTTCGAAAGAGGTGTAAAAATCGAATTTCTGGAAATACTGCGAGATGGAAAGGTAAGGGAAATGCAGCATGTCGTTTTTCAATTTTCCGATTTTTCCATCCACCATCAGTTTCTCGTGCACGTGTTCTAGGGGGAAGCGCGCTTTCCCGCGTCGGAAAAGGCGTAATTGCACGTCCGGGTACTGGCTGCCGTACTTTAACCAGCGCCCGAAATAGTGATTGCGGCGGTTAAGCTCGAAAGCCACCATCGCATCGGGCTGTTCAATAACCCGGCGAATTTCCTTTTGCAGGACATCCGGAATGCGTTCATCCGGATCGAGGTAAAAAATCCACTCCCCGCTGGCTTGCTCCATGGCAAAGGCTTTGTTGACGTTCAAATTGAGATTGTTCGGCTGTTCGAACACCCGCCAACCCGCTTCCCGGGCAACCTGCAGAGAATCATCCTCGCTTTCGCAATCCACGTAAACCACTTCCTCCGCCCAGTGCAGGGCCGGAGCAAGTTCCCGCAGGTGGTTGGCTTCGTTGTGCCCAATGATGGTAATGGAAAGGGTGGGTTTGCCATTTCCTGTTGTATTCATGGTACTGGCCTCTCGGCTATTGTTTTTCGTACATCATTCTCAACCGTGCGTTAGGGCGTTGCCGGGAATTCTCTGCGTCAAAAGCCGCTGGTAAACCGCCCGGGTTTCCTGGAAAAAGGTCTCAAAACTGTACTTCCGAACCGCCAGAGAACGGGCATTTTGCTGCATTTTCCGGTAAAGTTCCCGGTTCGATAGCAGAATTGCCATTTTGTCGGCCATGAGTTCGGGATTCCCGGCTGGAACCAGAAACCCCTCTTCACAGTCGG
>JAJRXE010000395.1 GCA_024276455.1 Calditrichota bacterium | reverse complement strand
GTACGGCCCTTTTGAAGGTAACCGATCAGAAGCCGCCCGCTATTATTGTTCATTTAAGCGCGGTGACTTACATGGACAGCTCAGGGTTGGCCACGCTGATTGAAGGATTGCAAAAGGTAAAGCAATACAATGGGAAGTTCCTTCTTGCTGGCCTGCGGACAGAAGTTCAGGATGTGTTTCAATTGAGCCGGCTGGATAAAGTCTTTGAAATCCATCCGTCGCTGGAAGATGCCCTGAAAACAGCGGAGAAAGATGGAAGCGATCAATAAGTTCTTTGGAAGTATCGGTCATTCTGTTCTGGCCATGCTGAACCATTTGCGACGCATGAAAACGATGACCGCCGAAACGTTTTATTGGACCCTGGTGGCGCCCTTGAAAGGGAAGGGGTTGAAATGGGACAATACGGTGGAACAAATGGTCAATATTGGGTTTAACTCCCTGCCCATTGTTGCTACAATTGCCTTCTTTGTCGGATTGATTATCTCCATGCAATCGGCTTACCAATTAAAACAATTCGGGGCGTCAATCTATGTTGCCGATCTGGTACTGGTTTCGCTCATTCGTGAATTGTCTCCCCTGTTAACCGCAATCATTGTAACCGGCCGCAATGGATCGGCCATCACGGCGGAAATTGGCACCATGAAGGTCTCAGAGGAGATTGATGCCCTGCGGACCATGGGATTGAATCCGATCAAATTTCTCATTGTTCCGCGAACCCTGGCTATGCTGATCATGCTTCCCTGTTTGACTATTCTGGCAGACATGATCGGGATCATTGGGGGCTATTTGATCGCCGTTTCGACGCTGGATATTACCAGTACCCGTTACATTAATCAAACCATTCAGGCGTTGGTGTTCAAAGACTTCTTTAGCGGGCTGTTAAAAAGTGTGTTCTTCGCTTTAATCATTGCAATTGTGGGTTGTTATCAGGGATTTATTGTGGAAGGTGGCGCCGAGGAGGTGGGAAAAGCCACCACTCGTTCGGTGGTTATTTCCATTTTCTTGATTATTGCCTCGGACGTGTTTTTTACCGCTTTATTTTATTCAACGTTTTAAACGGTTTGAAAAATACGGGATAATTCCAGGATCGCAAATTGGTGATTAAAATTGATGATTCATTTTAAACCTTGTTATTGGTGGGAAATTGTAAGGGGTGGTTTCGCAGACTATGGCAGAACCAATTGTCCAGGTTAAAAATTTAGTGGTAACCTACGGAAACCGGGTGGTGCTGGACGGGGTCAATCTGGATATTTACCCGGGTGAAATTCTTGCCATCCTGGGGCGTTCGGGGTGTGGTAAGAGTACTTTGCTCCGGCACATGTTGGGTCTGGCGAAACCCACTGCCGGACAGATTTTAATAAAGGGAAAAGATATTACCTCTCTTTCGGAGGAAGAAAAGACCGAACTGTTCAAGAAGATCGGAATGCTTTTTCAATCCGCCGCTCTGTTTAATTCCATGACGATTGCCGATAATGTGGCCCTTCCCCTGCGAGAACACACCAAACTGGAGGAAAGCACCATTCAAATCATGGTAAAGATGAAGTTGGAATTGGTTGGCCTCTCCGGTTTTGAGAACTTCAAGCCGGCGCAGCTGTCCGGCGGGATGAAGAAACGGGCCGGATTAGCCAGAGCGCTGGCCATGGATCCGGAAATTCTCTTTTGCGATGAACCGTCGGCGGGTCTGGATCCGGTGGTGGCGGCCGGTTTGGATAACCTGATTCGAAAACTTCAAACTGCCTTTAAAATGACCATTGTGGTGGTTACCCACGAAATGGATTCGGTATTTGCAATTGCCGACCGGATTGCGATGATGCATGATGGTAAAATACTGGTGGTAGGTACAAAAGAGGAAATAAAACGATCTCCTGACCCGATCGTCCAGCAGTTCCTCAATCGTCAACCGGATGAGGAGGAAATGGATCGGGAACAATATTTAAATACCATCACGGGGGCATCTTAATTAAAAAAAAGGACTGGGCGTACCATGAGATACAAAGCCAATGAAATAAAAGCCGGCATAATTGTTGTAACCAGCCTGGCAGTATTGCTAATTTTTCTGTTTGCCATCTGGGGTGTCCGGTTGGGAGAGAAGACCCACGAATATACTATTTACTTCCAGTACGTTGGGGGCATCACGGAAGGGTCGCTGGTTAAATTTCGCGGGATTGATGTGGGATGGGTGAAGGAAATTAAACTGCCTGGTAATAATGAGCCGTATGTTGAGGTTCGGATTGAAGTAGCTGCGGATACTCCCATTCGCAAAGACTCTCAGGCGTTCATCACCGCTATCGGGTTGATGCGGGAAGATCATGTGGAGATTACGGCCGGATCGCTCTCGCAACCATTCCTTCCTCCCGGCAGTGTGATTCCCAGCAAAGAGGTCATGAATTTCGCCCGAATAGCAGAGGTTATGGGAGAGGTGAGCGCAGATCTGAAGGTATTGATTTCTCGCGTTGCGGATGTTTTTAACGATGATAATCGCCAGCGTTTCGCTTCGATGATGGACCGAATGGACAGTTTGTTCAACGAAGGGTCTCAGCCTTTACAAAAAAGCCTGAACAATCTGGAGGCGCTCACTCTGCAAATGAATCAGCTTGTGACCAACTTAAACACTATTGCTGCTACGACGGATAGGCGGTTGGATTCTATCCTGATCAATTTACAGTCGGTAACAAAAAGGACCGACACGCTGGTAACGGAGTTGAATGGCACTTTCGGCAGCATGAATACCATGCTCTCTTCCAACCAATTGCAGATTCAGCAGATTGTGAATAATCTGCGGGATGTTACCCGCAATCTGGATGAATTTACCCGGCAGGTGAAGGAACGACCCTGGATGTTGATCCGAAAATCTGCTCCTCCGGAACGAAAATTACCGTAATCAGTGAAGACCGTTCGTACGATTGCATTAGCTTAACCATGAACAAACGAAAAAAAAAGGAGCGACATAGAATGGCGTTACTCACCCATCAATTCCGAATCTTTCTGAGTTTCCTGGCATTATTTTCCCTGGTTGCCTGTGGTGGGGGCCCCCAGACCTATTATTACGTTCTCCAGGCCCCGCCGGCTGTACAGAAGATGGCCGTCCCACCCATTTCAGCCGTTCTGGGAGTGGAAGCGTTCACGGCAGATTTGCCTTTTCAAGATAATCGAATCGTTTATCGAGATTCCCCTTACGAAGTCCACTTTTATCACTACCAGCGCTGGATAGCGCCCCCGCCTCAACTGGTTGCCGAAGCGGTACGAAATGGGTTAAAAGCAGCCGGACTTTTTCAACAGGTGGTTGAATGGCCGTCGGTTAGCAGGGTGGATTACATTTTACGGGGAAGAGTAAAATCTCTGGAAGAATGGGACGAGGAGAAGGCCTGGTACGGGAAGGTCGCGATTCATTTTCAATTATATGATAATCGCAACAAATTAGTCTGGGAGGAAGAAATTTCCCATCGGACGGCTGCGGAAAGCAAATCTCCGCTTGCGGTGGTCAAAGCAATCAATCAGAGTTTAGATAAGGTGATCCAGGAGGCGGTAGAGAAATTGAGCGAAAAATTTAGCCATTGAACCGCTTCTGCCGCTTCCCGGCAGCTCTTTAGCGATCTGGCCATCCGGTTTCACCTGGATTGCGCATTAAAAACGAAGAACTGTTCAAGGTAACTATTGTATTAACAAAGGATTATATGAAGTTTTTAATCGTTAAAATTAGTCGGGATTTTGTACGAATTGTAAACCGTTGCGTTTGTTAAGACCTAAATTCAACAGGTCCTAAAACATTTTGTTATGTTAAAATAGTGAGATTGAATTTGATTTTTCTAAACCTCCTTTTTCCCCTTTCCGCCAGCAGGGAGGGATGACCGGGTAAGGGTGAGTAAGTGCATGATATTTAAAAAATAAGCTAATTTAAATTCTGATAACTTTTCAATCAATTTTACTAATTGGCCCAACAGGTTTACATTAACTGTAATTTGCGTTATTCGAGTAATTCCTGTCCCCGAACACGGGGTTTCCGCTTCGCTCCAACCGGCTGCCAGACGGGCGTAGGTTAACAATATTGTTGAGATTTTATCCGGCCGTGCTTCATCAATCCTCCAGCACGCAACGCGCCGGCGCTCCATCGCCGCCTTCAATCCGCAACGGCAGGCACAGCAGCCGGTATTGGCCAGGCGGCACTCCGTTCAGATTCAATCCCTCGATGCCCACCACATTCTGGCGGTAGAGCCGTTTATGAACGGGATATTCATCAGTTTCGTACAGGTCAATGGACAGGTAATCGATGCCCACCAGAACCACTCCTTTTTCCAGCAGGAAGTCCGCCGCCTCGGCCGTGAGGGCGGTAAAATCGGTGTGAAAGCGCAGGGGCTTTTCCTGCCAGAAAGCGGAATTGTGGGTTTTCAGCAGCAGGCGGCGAATACCCTTGCGCCACTGCCGTTCCAGGTCCCGGGCGGTAATCTGCTGCTGGTCGGGAAACTCCAGCACCGTGGCGGGACCGATCAGCACCTCCAGGGGAATCTGATCGACCGTCCAGGCGTCCGGATAAAAATGGTACGGCGCATCGATGTGGGTGCCCCAGTGCAGGGAGGTGGCAATTCGGCTGGCGTTGGCAATGTCGCCCTGCTCCAGCGAGAGGGTGCGTTCGATTTTCACCGGCGGATCGCCCGGCCAGACCGGAATATTTTCGTTCAGTAGCACGGAAATATCGTAAAAAGCCACTATTTGCTCCTTTAAAATATCTGTCTATTTTCAACTTCCCGGCACTTTAGAAGTGCCGGGAAGTTTGTAATTCGAGTTGGTTATTTCTTCTCCTCCGCGTCAAACAGAATTTTTTTCAACAGGGCATATTCCTGCTCAAAATTGGGGGTGAACACTCCCTTGCCCAGATTGCGCTCGATCTCTTCCCGACTCCAGAAGCGGGCCTCGGAGATTTCCTGCGGATTGGGGTAAAACGGCCCGTCGTCCACGTACAGGAAACCGTGTACCAGCTCACTTTCCACCTCGTTGCGCATCACATAGCGGAAGAGGGGCTGAAATTGGGCGAAGGAAATTCCTAACTCCTCTTCGGCTTCCCGCCGCAGGGCCTGCTCGATGGTCTCGCCGCTGCTCACGTGCCCGCCAATGGCGGTGTCCCATTTGCCGGGCTGAATATCCTTATTATCGGCGCGTTTTTGCAGAAAGATGTCGCCCCGCTGGTTAAGAATGTGCACATGCACCACCGGATGGAGCAGTTGGGGATTCCCATGCACCAGGCTGCGGGGAGCCCGCCCGAGGATTCGCCCCTGGGGATCGACAAGGTCGAACCATTCCTCCTTTCCGTAACGTCGGGCAATTCGGCGCTGCTGCCAGCGGGCCTTCACAAATTCGTACGCCCCAATAAGCACCACCAGCAGGTAAAACAGCCCTCCGCTGATGAAGCCCCAGGCTTCCGTGCTGAGGTAAAAAGCGGCGTAAAAAATCAACCCGGTGTGGAGCAGAAACACAAAAAACATCCGCCGCATCATGATCTGCATCTGGCGAATCTGGGCCTCGCTGAATTCGATTCCCTTCATGTAGCGGCCGCTCAGGCGAATCAGAATAGGATTGCTGGAGAATCCGGTAATGCCCAGCAGAATTACCAGGATGAGCTCAATGAGTCCCGGTTTGATTTTGAAAAACAGATC
>JAJRXE010000394.1 GCA_024276455.1 Calditrichota bacterium | reverse complement strand
TTAAACGGTAATAGAGGTCTTCGCGGAACTTCCCTTCTTTGACCAACTGGCGAATATCATGGTTGGTGGCTGCAATAACCCGAACATCAACTTTACGAATAATGTTTTCGCCCAACCGTTTAATTTCTTTGTTTTGTAAAACTCTTAAAAGTTTAGTCTGCAATTCTAAGGGTAAATCTCCTATTTCATCCAGAAAAAGGGTACCCCCATTTACCGCTTCAAACAGACCAATTTTGTCAGAATTTGCTCCGGTGAAGGCTCCCTTTTTGTAACCGAACAACTCGCTTTCAAGAATGGTGGATGGAATATTTCCGATATATTGCGCAACAAAAGGCTTATCCTTACGCGGACTAAGATCATGGATTGCCCGAGCAACCAGGTCCTTTCCGGTTCCATTTTCTCCCATAATGATTACCGAAACATCCGACTGAGCCACTTTATTTATTATCTGAAAAAGACGTTTCATTGGAGGCGACTCTCCAATCATACGAGGAATCGTAACCTGCTTTTCAACCTTCTTACGGAGAATCACATTCTCATTTTCCAGATCCCTTTTGCGTAACACCTGCTCCAGGGTAAGGGAAGCAATGGGAGCGAAAAAAGAAAGAAACTGGCGCGAAGCCTCATTAAATCCCTGACGATTCTGACGGCTATCGAAATACATAATTCCGTACACCCGGTCTTCCACAATTAAGGGAAAAGCCAAAACGGCGTGAATATCGCTTAAAATAATACTTTCTCTCCCCCGGAATTCGGACTCCTTTTGAACATCAAAAGAGAGCACCGCCTGACGGGTCTTCACCACCTGTTCGAAAATGGTCTTAGAAAAAGATGGATTCATATCGGATGTTTCATTAGCCACCTTAACTATCCTGGGGATGAATTCCGCCTTCGCTTCATCGTAAATTATGAAAGCCCCAACTTCCGCTCCGGTTTGTTTAAAAAGTTCGTCGAGGATGAATTCAAGAATAGACTCCTCGTCACCACGACGCGCCATTTCCAAGGTCAAATTGTAAATTACCTGTAAATGTTCAGGCTGAATTTTATCACAAACAAATTCCATCTTGCTCCCTACTTAATATATTGAAAACTCAATCCATAGCTCTGAGCAATATCGCCTAAATTATCTTCTACCTGTAATATCCAGAGGTACCAATCTTGATCCATAGCATTTAGAACCTCCGGATCATCTAAAATATATTGTGTACTATCTGAAGGAATCGAATCGTACTCAACGATTTTCTTTGTAACCACCCCCCAGCGGTATAAAATAAGCTTATAATGGAAATCGAAATCCAAATTCACTTTTTGCCAGGTGAAGCGAATGGTCCCCGATTCAGGACGATCGGGATTTGGAAGCAGCGGAGTCAGATTGGTATTAATTACCCGTTTAATATTATAGGGTCCCGTCACCACACTGTCGCCATTGGTATTTTTAATGATTAACCAGAATTCAATTTCCGGTATGGTAGCATCGGTCAAACTACTATTCAGGTTTTGCTTATCGAAAGTGACCACAAAAAACCCATTATCAATATCCAGCATGAGCGAATCCCGGAAAGAATATTTCGGTGCGTACAGGTACACCGCTGTAATGTCCACAATACCATCACCATCACCAATAAGGGCTTTCATTTCCAATAACGTTTCGTCGGTCGCATTATTTTTCAGCGAATAAAAGCGGGTGTTTTTCAGATAAGGTTTTGAATTCAAATACACATCCCAATCATCTTGCATGCCCTGAGGGTAAAAAGTAACTACACTGGGAAAATATCCCTGTTTTTCGCAACGAATCGTCACAGAATCCACTTTGTTAAAACTCCATACCACCTTGCCTCGTGCATCGCTTTGACTATATAAATTTAAACTTTTACTTAAAACATCAACGCCTTCAATTCCAGAATACGGTGGATATAGATGTCGTACAGTAATCGTTGCTTGAAATTTAGGTGAATAATTATCTGCTCGCGGGTCAAAAGGATTGTTACGAGGCGCTTCGCAAGAAAGGTTAAGCAAAATCAGTCCCCCGAGAAACAACAAGAAGTGCCTGTTTACCCGCCCGGTTTGCAACGAATGTTTAATTTTTGGTAGCATTTTTTTCAATAAGAAAACTATTTAAATTTCATCCGATTTCCGATGAAAACATAGACCTTTTTCAATCAAACATCGTGATTTTTAACACGATGCTAAAATAACATTTTATCAGGAAATAAACCATTTTAAATTAACAATAATGTTGTATTTTTTGTTAAGAATATATTTTTTTTATTTAACGCAGAATGAACCAAAAAGGTTGTATCGATAAGGTAAATACAGATTGAAAATCTAAAGTGGAAAAATCAATCTTTAAAGGGTGTATCCCCACCTATCAAAGGTCATCTTCCACTCGTTTCTAAGGTGTTTTTTAATTTCCGTCGGTAATTCGGGGAATTGATTTTTTTTGTATGCTTTTAAAGACGTTAAATACTTTTCCAGAATCGGTTCCTGCAGATCGAAACCGGGCAGATTTAAATAATGATAAATTTCGGTAATCTTTTCTTTCGGAGCTTTTTCTAAATCTTCAAACGCCAGGTCAAATCTGTTATGCTCTGGAATTAAGTCCCAATCTCTAAAAAAGCTATGATATATTTTCTTGTAATTAACAACAATAGACTTGTTAATTGTATTCATGTTTCTTTGCTGTAACTGGGAGGTCAAGACGGTTTTACGATATAATTTTCTCATGGAAAGGAATACCGCATAGGGATTTCTGCGAATGTGAATAAATTTTGCCTCGGGAAACAACTGCAGAAGAAGACGAATTCGTCCCGTATTGGCAGGCGATTTGAGAACCAAAAATTCTTTTTTATTTTTTAAAACAATCTTTTTCAAATAAAGCAAATAGTTT
The DNA here is from genome assembly GCA_024276455.1 of Calditrichota bacterium. GTDB lineage: Bacteria > Calditrichota > Calditrichia > RBG-13-44-9 > RBG-13-44-9 > JAJRXE01. Next base: position 3,555 of record JAJRXE010000394.1, on the reverse strand, counting down.
TGTTTCCAGACACCGCGATCGTTTTCCGATGCATTGGTGAATGTAAGATACTGATTATAATAGCGTTCATTACGGGGAAAAACCCAGCCTAATAAAGGCGAGCGAAGCGACATGACCGCAATAGCAAATTCTTCTTCCGCCGGGCTATTGTACGAAACACGCACATTATCCATGGGCCTTTTTTTCTCCGCCATTCTTTTCAGCCTTGCTTCATATTTTTCCCGATTAATCAATAAAGAAGCGGGTCGATAAATATCGATGGCATTGGGATAAGCAAATAAGGGATTTAAAGCCAATAAACGGTGTAAAAAGGTTGTTCCACTCCGCCAATGGCCCAATATAAATATAGGTTTGGGTTCAATCTCCCCATTTCGTAATATTTCCGCATATTTTTGGGCTTCCATTCGATTTGCCCGGGTATTGTACAAACTGGCCACAGAAATAAATCCTGCTTTTAACCAGTATGGGGGATCTATTTGAAATTTATTTTGCATTAGCAGGCGTATCCAATTCCCAAAACTAATGCCGATCAAACTATCCATGTAGAAACATCCTTATTCAACTGGTCCTGTCCTAAATAATCGAGCTAAAAAGATTTATGATTAACAAGTATATTAATATTCCCAACGTTCGAAGCACCCAGGACATGCTGACCTCAATTCTCTAAGAATTGTTTCGTTTAAGGGGGGATATTCATTTTTTTTGTATTGGGCAAATTCAGCCAGGCGCTGCTTTAAAATTAGTGAAAAATCCTGAAATCCGGGTAGATTGAGGGTTTCATAAATCCTCTCGACAACCCCATAAAAATCTTTTTCTAATTCTTCGAAAGCAATGTCAATAAAATTCCCTTGCGGAATTTGCTTAATATCTTGAAAAAACGCCTCATACATCGATTGATATCGGCGGATGATTCCCTCGATGAGCTTATCTTCGGGTAACAATTTTTGAAAACTAAAATTTGCTACTGTATTTTTATATAATTTAAGGGTCGATTGGAACACATGGGCCGGGTTTCGGTGAATATGAATAAACTTTGCATCGGGGAACATCTCCAACAATAATCTAATTCGCGCGGTATTGGGAGGGGATTTTAACAGCAACTGCTTTCCCTGGTGAAAAAAGGTGATCTTTTTTAAGAAATAAAAATACGCATTTTTCCAAACTTCCAAATCTGCGGAGGAGACTTCTTGAAAGGTTAAATAACGGTCGTAATATTTTTCCTTCCGGGGGAAATTCCAGGCTAAAATCGGGGATTTTAACGATAAAATGTTCAAAGCGAACTCCTCTTCGCCGGGGCTTAATGGAGATACTTCCACATTATCCATAGGCCTTTTTTCCAAGCGATTGAAATCCCCTTTGGCACTTAACCTTTCACGGAAGATTAAAAACGTGTGGGGGTTGTAGATTTCCAGGATATTGGGATAAACAAACTGAGGATCAAGAGTTAAAATGTTATGCAACAAAGTCGTTCCACTTCGCCAATGGCCAAGGATAAATATTGGCGGATGATCAAACCTGGTCATATTAATTTTTTCGCCATAAGCGGCTTCTTCTTTTCGGCGGTAATAGGAATTGCGCAGGCTTAAGATTGTCAAAATGATCGCCTTGGGCAATTTACTCGGGTGAATTCGAAAACGATTTTCCAGGAGTAAACTGCACCATTTTCCGAAAGTCAATCCAATTAGGGTATCCATAATCCTCTGAATTTAAAATTTTAGGTTACTATTTGAGAAAAAGCGAATTTCGATCTCCTGAGCCCCGTCATGGTGAACCGCCAGGGCCGCCTTAAAACCCGGGAGAGGATCGAAAGAGGTTAAGAACCAATCAGACAGTTCTTCTTCCTTACCTCGATATTTTAATAGCCTTACCGGTTGGTCGGATTGCACAGTTACTTCAAAATCATGCAAAGGGAGGGAAAGTCCTTTTCCCACAGCCTTAATGAATGCTTCTTTACGAGTCCAGCAATTAAAAAATGCATCGATTCTTTCCCGGGGTTCCAGCGCCCTAATTTGTGCAATCTCTCCGGGGGCAAAAAAACGCTCGGCAATTTCTTCGATTTTTATCGAGTCCTTGATTTTCTCAATATCTATTCCGACCTCTTTTTGGAGCGTAACAGCCAACACTCCCCACATATCGGAGTGGGACAAATTAAAATTTACCGAAGGTTGATTTGGCTCCGCTGTTAAAAAAGGTTTTCCAAAATCATTGTAAATAAAATTCAAGGACGCCGGATTCTGCTTTACATATCTTCCCAATATTACCCGTAAATTCCCGCGGGCAAATACGAAACGGTGTCGGTCGCGTTCAAAATAAAAACGCTCGGCCCGGATTAATTCATCCTCCGAAAGCAAAGCCCGTAATCGTTGCCATTGTGAGAACTGTCCCTCTAATTTGAACAACCACACATGGACCACATTTTCACCCAATGATGGAACAAAGCGAGGCCGTTCCCACTTCAATCCATGTCCCTCTTATTCCACTTTTAACTTTTTGCTTTGTATTAAAGAATTCAATTTTTTGTTCAACAAGAAAAAAAGTTGGTCTTTTGATGAGTAAATGAAAAAGTGATCTCCCGCCAACAAATGGAGACTGAACTCATCCTGAGTGTGTTTTTGCCATTCCTTCAAAGCGGAATGTTCCACGCTATGGTCCTCTAACCCACCAAATACTGTAATCGGACAGGATAATGGTTCCTGGGGATCATAAAAATAGGTCTCACAAAGGGTGAAATCAGCCCGAAGGATGGGAAGCATTAATTGCATCAATTCTTCGTTTTCTAGCACTTCCTGCGGAGTTCCATTCAACTCCTTTAATTTCTCCAAAAATAAATCATCCGGTAATATATGAAAGGGTTCCTGTTTATCCGGTACATGAGGCGCTCCTCTGCCGGAAACAAACAGCATCTCGGGGAGCATGTTAAAACGGGCACGCAAAAGGCGCGTCAATTCAAAAGCGATTAATGCACCCATACTGTGGCCAAAAAACACGAACGGCTTGTCTAAATACGGTGCGATTGCTCCGGCCAAATTTTGCACCAGGGGATTAATTTTTGTTTCCAGATTTTCTCGAATTCTTCGACCACGCCCGGGAAGTTCTACCAGGTAAACTTCCACTTCCGGCAAAATTTTCTCCGGCCACTCTCGAAAAGCGGACGTTCCCCCGCCGGCATAGGGAAAGCAAAAAAGACGCACGGGAGCACTTTTCCGTTCCTTCGGCACAACAAACCAGCGGTTATTTTCCTGCGAAATCATATCCTGTCCGGGCTTCCATTTGTTCTGAAAAATCTAATTCTTTGATTCCATTTCTTCCATTTTCTTGCGCAAACTCAACGGCCTCATATCCGTCCATACCTCTTTAATGTAGGCGAGACACTCTTCCTTTGTCCCCACTTTTCCCACATCTTTCCAACCTTTGGGATTATCCCGGTCGGCAGGCCAAATTGAATACTGTTCTTCGTGATTAACCACAACCTTGTAAACGGTTTTGTCTTCGCGTTCTTCCTTATTCATTCCCCTGTCTCCTTCAGTTTTTTTACTGGCCTCAAAATAGTTTTTT
>JAJRXE010000393.1 GCA_024276455.1 Calditrichota bacterium | reverse complement strand
GTTGCAGCCGGTAGGCAATTCCGCGAATCAGTGCGGCGGTACTCCCCTGTTCGGCCGGTACAATTTGCAACTCCTGCAAATTCACCACAAAGGGTTGATCATAGCCCTCGGAGTGGATGGTCACCACGCCCCGGTCAGTTTTTCCGACCGCCGCAATCGCATCCAGGTTCACGCTTGCCGCTAGTACCCGTCCATGATTATGGTCCGTGTGGTTCCCTCCGATTTCCGTCCGTCCCGGGGAACTGAAAAACTGCACTTCCCCGTCACCAAACTGTTTCCGGTAAGTTTCCAGCAGGCGCTCGTAACGCCTCTTTTGCCGTTCGAACGCACCACCCGTTCCGTAAAGTTCCTTTAAAAACGGTTCCAGCTTTTCAAGTTGACTTTTCATTTTGCGCTCACCCAGTTCTATTTTAATTGGACTCCGTATCTGGCTCGAAACTCGTCGCCGGGTTTTAAAATAATCAAACCCTCTCCGTTATTGAACGCATCCACGTTGCAGGTCATTGGTTCCAGCGCCACGGAGGTTCGTTCCGGCGGGGTGTAAATCTGCAGGTAATTGTACTTTCCGGGTCCGACCTCCTGCCAGAGCACGATGGTTAAATCTTCTTGCTGATGCCGCAACTCAATCCGTTGCCGTTCGGCCTGGTCATTCAGCAGAAAGCAGGAATCGAAATGGCGGTCGCCAAAGGGGGTAAATTCCTGGTAGTCCTTAAACTCCCGTTTTTCGCCGGTGGGAATCAGTTTGTGATTGAGCAAGATTTGTTTCCGGGCCGGAAAGCGCAATAGCAACTGATTGACCGAATCTCCAAAAGTAAAGAACGGATGCCATCCATCGCCCAGAGGCATTTCTTCTTCACCCCCATTCCTTACCCGCGTTTCACAGACAAATCCCGTCTCCCGCTGCAATCGGTAGTGAATGTGTACCGTAAAGGGGAAAGGGTAGCCCGGGTAATCCCCGGAATATTCGTAAGAGAACAGCACTTCTCCCCATTCTTCCGAGGTATTCCGCTCTACTAGCCGAAATGGTTTATCGTACACAAATCCGTGGGCGGCATTCCCCTCCCAGGTGTAATTGCGCGGCAAATGGTACAGTTTATTGCGAAAGAAAAATTTCCCCTCTTTGATTCGATTGGGAAATGGGAGGAGCTTGGCGCCCCGAAACACCCGATTGCCTTGAAAGTCTTCCCGGCGGGAATTGCCTTCCAGCACCGAGTACAACTTCCCGTCGTGCCAGAGGACCAGGGAGTTCACGTTGGCGCCGAATTCCGGGACAATGGAAAGATGCTCGCCGGTTTCCGCATTGAAGATTTTGACAAAGTCTAACCCGTTTTCCCTGATTCGCTCGATTCGAAACAATGTGATCACCTTGCTTTGTAATGAACATCCGGTACTTGTTTTAAACGTTCCGCAGCCTGCTCGGGAGTAATGTCGCGCTGGGCCTCTGCCAACATTTCGTACCCCACCATGAACTTTTTAACGGTGGCAGAACGCAAAAGCGGCGGGTAAAAATGGAGGTGCAATTGCCAATGGGAATAATCCCCTTCGCCATTGGGAGCACCGTGCCAGCCCATGGTGTAGGGGAAGGAAACTTCAAACAGATTGTCGTAGCGTACCAGAAGCCGTTTGAGAATCCGGGCCAGATCCTCTTGCTCGGCCCTGTTCAATTCGCTTAATCGCCGGATTTCCCTGCGAGGCAGTAGCAGGGTTTCAAACGGCCAGACTGCCCAGAATGGCACCAACGCCACCCAGTGTTCCCCCTCTTCGATCACCCGTTCTTTCAGGGTTAACTCCCGTTGCAAATAGTCCATTAACAGGCGGGAATGATTTTGCTGCCAGTAAGTTTTCTGCAGAACATCTTCCCGGGCCGGTTCGCTGGGTAAGGTGCTACTGGCCCAGATTTGGCCATGAGGATGGGGATTGGAACAACCCATCATGGCGCCTTTGTTTTCGAAGATTTGCACCCAGCGGTAGGTTCGACTCAATTCCCGAAACTGCTCGAGCCACACGATCACCACCTGGAGAATATCGTCGACCTCCATTTCCGCCAGGGTCAAATCGTGACGGGGGGAGAAGCAAATCACCCGACAGGTTCCCCGGAGCGATTCCAGACGCAGAAGCTCATCGGGATCGCCCGAAAAGGCGGGCACCTCCGGCAGCAAAGCGCTGTAATCGTTGGTAAAAACAAAGGTGCTCTGATAATCAGGATTCCGTTGCCCGTTGGCGCGGAGGTTGCCGGGACAAAGGTAGCATTGCGGATCGTACGGGGGACGTTGCTCTTCCACCACCACTTCCCGTTTCCCCTGCCAGGGGCGGTTGATTCGATGGGGCGACACCAGGATCCATTCGCCTGTTAAAGGGTTGTAGCGCCGATGGGGATGATTATTGCGATCAAATTCCATGAACACCGTTTCCCAACTTAATTCATTTCAATACGCCTCGCCGATAAAAGTTAATTAATCTATTTCACGAAAAACCGATACACCGAAACGGTGTGGTAGGTCTCCCCGGGACGCAAAATCGTATTGGGGAAATCCGGGTGATTGGGGGAATCCGGAAAATGTTGCGGTTCCAGACACAAGCCGTAACGGTACTTGTAAGCTACCCCGCCCTTGCCAATAATGCTGCCGTCCAGGAAATTCCCGGAATAGAACTGCAATCCGGGTTCTTCCGTGTAAATTTCCATTAATCGTCCGCTGCCGGGATCGAATAACGACACTTGCAGCTTCAAGCTTCCGTCCACTTCGTTGAGCACCCAATTGTGGTCGTACCCATGCCCAAATTTAAGCTGCTCGTAATCGTCATTAATGCGTTTCCCGATGGCAGTGGGTTTGGTAAAGTCCATGGGAGTGCCTTTTACTGACCAGAGTTCGCCGGTGGGAATGAGTCCGGCATCCACCGGTGTAAAATAATCCGCATTAATCCAGAGGCGGTGTTCCAGAATGTCGCGTTTACAATTTCCACTTAAATTGAAGTAACTGTGATTCGTTAAATTTACCGGAGTTGGTTTATCGGTGGTAGCACGGTATTCAATTTTTAACTCATTTTCGTTATTCAGTGTGTACGTTACGGTCACATCCAGATTACCCGGATATCCTTCTTCCCCATCCTTGCTCAGGTAATGGAGCTTCACTCCCACTGCATCTTTTCTTTTAACCGCTTTGGCATCCCACACTACTTTGTCGAATCCTTTGTTGCCACCGTGCAGGTGATTCTCCCCGTTATTGGTCGCCAGGGTGTATTCCACGCCGTCCAGGGTGAATTTCCCTTTAGCAATGCGGTTCCCGTAACGCCCCACAATGGCGCCAAAATAGGAGTGGTCTTTCACATAGCCTTCCAGATAGTCGAACCCCAAAACCACGTCTTCAAAATTACCTTTCCGATCCGGCACCAGAATAGATTGCACAATAGCACCGTAATTCATGATCTTAACCGTCATTCCGTTGACATTTTTCAAGGTGTACAGATCAATCGGCTCCCCTTCCACGGTTCCGAATGGTTCTTTTTTAATTGACATTTTTGTTGTCGTTCGATTACAGGCCAGAAAAAACGCGGCGAATAAAAACAAAAATACGACCCTGCGATTCATTTTTTACTCCTTTTTCCCAATGTACATTTCTCAGTTATTTTCGGAGACCACCTTATTTTTTTCTTATTTTAAGCGGAGGCCCGTTTAATAAGCCGGGTGTTCAAAACCAACGGGGACTCTGTATTCTCGTCTTTTCCGCTCTTAATCATTCGTATTAAAATTTCTGCAGCGTATTTTCCCATTTCGTACGAGGGTTGCTCAACGGTAGTGAGAGGTGGATTCACCACCGCGGAGATTGGATTATTAGAAAAGCCGACCACGGCAATGTCATCGGGAATTTTCAGACCGGCTTGCTTAATCACCTCGTAACTTCCCACAGCCACCGGATCGTTCACGGCAAATAAAGCATCGGGGCGGGGAGTCAATTTTAACAACTGTTCCATCCCCCGCTGCCCGTCGCTTTCGTGAAATCCGCTAAACACCACGTAATCGGGATGAAAAGAAAGTCCATTTTTCTCCAACGCCGCCCGGTAGCCCCGGAAGCGGGCCAGAGAAACTGAAATATGTTCGGTTCCCCCAATATGGGCAATCCGGCGACGTCCCTGCCGGATCAGATGCTCAGTAGCTTCGAAAGCCCCCTGGTAGTCATCCACCACCACTTTGGGTGCGTTAATTTCCTCGAAAACCCGGTCAAAGAACACAATTTTGCCCCCCTGTTCCTGAAAAAGCCGGAAATGTTCCCCCTGCTGGGTTGTCTGGGAAATGGAAACAATCAAACCGGCCACTTTATTCGAGATCAGTGCTCGGGTATTCATTACTTCCCGCTCGTACTGTTCATTGGATTGGCAAACCAGAATCACATAACCGGCCTGGTAAGCCACCTCTTCGATGCCACTAATGACGGCGGCGAAAAAATGGTGTTTAATTTCCGGAACAATCACTCCAATCATGTTGGTGGAATTCATTTTCAGGTTGCGGGCTAAGATATTCGGCTGGTAATTGAGTTTTCGGGCCATTTCCTTTACCAGGCGGCGGGTTTCCGGTTTCACATCGGGATGGTCGCGCAAGGCCCGGGAGACAGTGGCATGGTGAATATTCAATGCCCGGGCAATATCTTTAATGGTGGTTCGAGATTTCATGCCAGCCTTTCTCAAGAGACGCACACCTTATCGCACACGTGTGTAATGTTAACAAATCTCGGTGAATTTGTCAAGTAAAATTGCGCCGTAAACAGACTTTTTCTTTCCGAACACTCCTTCGGTTAAATTCACGCCCAAAATTTCCAAATTTACCCCATGAATCAATTCATGGGCTAAGCTCTAATCGTCCGCTCCGCGGGCTTCATTTGGCTCTTTATGTCCCCATGCCCTTTTTCTCGTCCTTTCCCCGCTTCACTGCTTCCCCGGTTCACCGATTCGTTAATCGCCTTTCGCCTTTCGCCTCTCGCCCCTCGCCGCTTCACCGGCATCCAGTACAGGCCTGCTAAACAAAAAAAGCACCGGAGACTTCTCCGATGCTTTTCTCATGCGTACCCGGGGCCGGACTCGAACCGGCACGGGCCTAATGGCCCAAGGGATTTTAAGTCCCTGGCGTCTACCAATTCCGCCACCCGGGCACTCTCTAAAAAGAAAGGTACTTGTTCGCACAAGCACCTTTCTCTAATTCCTGGAGCGAGAGACGGGACTCGAACCCGCGACCCTAACCTTGGCAAGGTTATGCTCTACCAGCTGAGCTACTCTCGCAAATGCCGTGCAAAATTTAATACGATGCGTCCCACTTGTCAAGACTTTTTGCAATTTTTAAGCGACCCGTTCCTAGGATCATATACTCCCGTTCCGATGATCGGTTCCCTGAAACGAAGAAACCATTCTTTCCCGTGATTAACCAAAAACATTTATTTTGGTTGAAATAAGCGCTTAATATTATTTAAATTATTTGGCTCGAATCACTAAATTCAAAATTTGTGGAGGATTCACCATGTTTCAACATCTCCGTACCTTGACAATCGTTTTCCTGCTGGGAATCTTCTTCACCGGCCTGGCTCAGCAACCCCACCGCGACCGCGCAATTTTTGTTGAAAAGAAAAACGAATTCTTTGAGAAGATCAAAAAAGAACTGGACGAATACTACCAGAAAGAACAGCAGCCCAAAAAGAAAAAATTAGCGGTCGATTTAAGCGGAATGGACCTGCCAACCTCGATTGACCAATTCAAGCGCTCCTGGTACAATCCCCCGATTTCGCAGGGTTTAACCGGAACCTGCTGGTGTTTTGCCGGAACCTCTTTTTTTGAATCGGAAATCTACCGTCTTACCGGACAAAAGTTGAAGCTTTCCGAAATGTACACCGTTTACTGGGAATACGTAGAAAAAGCCCGCCGTTTTGTGCGCGAACGCGGTGATTCCTTTTTCGGTCAGGGCTCCGAGTTGAATGCCGTTCCCAAGATCTGGAAAAAGTACGGTATTGTTCCGGAAGACGTGTACCCCGGCAAACCGGCTGATCAACCGTTCCACGATCACAGTAAAATGTTTAAAGAAATGAAAAATTATTTGAACTCTGTTAAAGAAAATAACGCCTGGAATGAGGAAGTGGTGCTAAGCACCATTAAATCCATTTTAAACCACTATCTGGG
>JAJRXE010000392.1 GCA_024276455.1 Calditrichota bacterium | reverse complement strand
GCCCTTCACCTCGGAGAGGTTGAGATCGAATTCCCGTTTGGGGTAAGGTTGATGGTTGAAAAGGGTGCAGTAACAATGGGGACCTGCCTCCAGACAATCGGTGGTAATTAACAGGTGATTTTGGCGCCCCTGGACGTAGAACGGTTCCGAATAATCGCCCCGGGCGTACACCTGATCCAGAATAAAGAGCGCCTGGACGTCGCAGGCTTTGGCGCCCACAATTACGGCGGGTAGAACGGTCGCGGAAGATGTTTCCGCTTCGTCGAGGGGGTAATCGCACACTTTTTGCAAAGGCGGCAGGTAAATGTTTTTCAATGGCAGAACCGTGCGGTAGGGAGCAAAGTACCAGTGGTCGTCTTCCCAGCCACCTGGAGGAATCCGGCGAAAATAAAAATGGCCTTCTTCCGGACTGGTTACGTAAAGCGGAAAATCACGGTTTAAATTTCTCAGCCCGTTTAGAAACTCGGAGTGCGAAATCTGGAACATGTTTTACCTCGTTCGATTTAAGAAATCATGGTGTCGGTGATTTGCCTTGCCGTTTCCCCGCCAAGAAAGCGCAAAAGCAAGCGGGAAGTCCTTTCGAAAAGGTCAGAATTCAGAGCGTTGCCGGCTCGGCTGAAGCAAAAGGTGTTGGGTTAAAAATTGCCAGAAATTTCGCAGTAGAAATTTAACCGTCTGGCAAATTTCCGGACTCATTTCCTCACCCATTTCGTTCCAGTGTATTTGAAAAGCCAGAATACGGAATTCCTCTCGTTGTAAATCCGGGAAGGAACCAAATAATTGCTGCAGGGAAGCGGGGGAAATGCCGATCAACGAATGCTGCGGATTAAAATGCCGGGCCGAAAAAATGAGGTACTGACCGGGGATTAGCCCCAGGTTGCCGGACGTCACCAGGAGCAGGGGAACGGGGCGGGAAAGGTAAGGAGTCAGGTTGAGAATGTCGTTGTCCAGGCAGAGAAAACGCAAGGGCAAATGGGGGTAGCGCCGTTGCAGCTGGGAGACGAAATACAATCCGGCGCCTTCATCCTGGTAACCCGAATTTCCCAATCCGGCAACGAGTGCCTGATATTCGCTCATGGTGAATCGATCTTTCCCGGAGGGGTTTCTACAGCTCCGCCACCTCACTCCCGGGGAGCGAGCTGGCGATTTGTGGGAAGGGCGAGTGAGCGCCCCTGGCAATCACCTACCTGTGAATATTTTCCCTTGAAAAAAGATGATTCTGAAAATCCCAGCGCGTTACAGTAACCCGTTGGAAAAGTGAATGGTGCACTCGTTTACCGTGGAAAGGGGAGTGGGTTAGGTTCCGGGTCGCGGTCGGTTGTCTCGCCTGAAGCGTTTCGTACCCGTTTGCAAATTCGCGTCGGAGGCGGAGTCGGAAGCGGTGTCACAGGAGCCCTGTTTTTCCGTCTTCCTTTGGATTGGTCAGCGCGAGGTTGGTCCCTCAACTCGGGCGATTGCGTTGAGGGAGAAACCTCATTTGAATATTATTTCATTAGCTAAGGCAATATAGCGATTTAATGTTAAAAATAACACAAAAGAATATTTAACAATACAAGAATAATAGTATTACAAAGACCTTTTATAAAGTACTTTGTTAATAATATCTCAAGCTGTGTTAAATATACACAAAAATTTTTCTTTGTCAAGAGGGAGAAAAAATTTTTTCGGTAGAAAACCGGATCGGGCGAGGACCCGATCCGGTAGTGGAGGAGTTATTTAAAGTCCACTTCTACCAAGTGGACGGCGCAGGAGATGCACGGATCGTAGGCCCGAGCCACCATTTCCAGACTGAGGCGAATTTCGCTTTCGTCGGCTTCCATCAGATTTTCCACCGCGGTCCGCAGGTCTTTTTCCGCGTTGGCCAGGTTCTGAGCCGTCGGGGTAATGACATCGGCATCGACCAGGATGCCGTTTTCATCGTATTCGTACGCGTGGAAGAGCGTTCCGCGCGGCACTTCCAGGGCGCCCACTCCGCGTCCGGCTTTCGGCTCAATTTTTACCGGTTCTTCCGGTTCCAGACCTTCTTCCAGCAGGTGGTCAATCAAAATAATAGCCCGTTCCAGAGAGTGAATGAGCTCAATAAGCTGGGCGGTATTGTTGTGCAAAATGTTGGTCGAAGGCAAATCCGGCAGGAGGCGCTCCTGTACTTCTTTGGCGATTCCTTTGATGTACTTGTGGTTCAGATTCAGGCGTGCCAGCGCTCCGGTCATGAACGGTTTGTCGGAGAACAGGGATTGTTTGGCGGTGGAATGGGAGACCACCCGTTCGTGGCACACCTTGCGGTAATCTTCCACCGGGAAGCGGTCGCCCAGAGAGGTTTGAATAATGTCGCCCAGGTAGCTGTAGCGCGGTTCGCGCGGCTCCAGCGCCGTGAAGATGGTGGGCGAATCGGCAAAAGCCGGCAGCGGTAGCAGGGACTCGTATAGGTCAACCGTTTTCAGAGCGTCTTCCAGGCCTTTTTGCAACTGCTCTTTCAATTCCCGGAGCTGCTGCGGGGTGGGAACCAGACCAAATCCGCCGATTACCGGATTAATGGGGTGAACCGCTCTGCCGCCCACCAGTTCCTGAACCGTGTTGCCCAATTTTTTCAAGCCCAGAGCGATGGAAACCTCGGTGGGATATTTGGTGGCCATGGAAAGCACGCCGTCGAACCCGAGCAGGTCCGGCAGCGCCAGAGCGTACACGTGCAGGGCATGGCTTTCGATCATGGAGCCGTGAAGCAACAAGCCGCGCAGCAAATAGGTCTGACGGGAAACCTGCACACCAAAGGCTTTTTCGGTAGCCATCTGGGAAGCCAGCAG